>NZ_JAMXIO010000006.1:0-142389 GCF_059651515.1 Oerskovia sp. 140933 | reverse complement strand
CGGCTCGACGGTGAGCGTCGCACTGGGCGACGACGTCACCTGCACGATCCTCAACACCGCCCAGCAGCCCACGCTGACCCTCGTCAAGGAGGTCGTCAACGACGACGGGGGCTCGGCGGAACCCACCGACTGGACGCTCGAGGCCGACGGACCGACGCCGCTCAGCGGCGTGAGCGGTGACCCCGCGGTCACGGGCGCGGACGTCGAGGTCGGCGACTATGCGCTCTCCGAGACGGGCGGCCCGGCCGGGTACGAGGCGTCGGACTGGACGTGCGAGATCCCCGGTATCGACGGCGGAGCCGCCACGCCCGTGCCCGTGGCGGACGGGACGGTCCAGGTCGGCGTCGGGCAGACGGTCGTCTGCACGGTCGTCAACGACGACGTCCCGGCACCCTTCACGGTCGTCAAGTCGAGCGACCCGGGCAGCGGCGCGACCGTCCTGCCGGGCGACGTCATCACCTACACGGTGACCGCGACCAAGCTGGGCGAGGGCTTCGACCAGCAGGTCGTCGTCACGGACGACCTGTCCCAGGTGCTGAACAACGCGACCTTCGTCGAGGGAAGCATCGACGCGTCGTCCGGGGCGGCGTCGCTCGCCGGCACGACGTTGACCTGGAACATCGGGGACCTGGCCGACACCGAGACGATCACCTACCAGGTGCGCGTCGACGACGGCGCCTACGGGGTCACCCTGACCAACGTCGTCACGGCCCCCGGGGCCGAGCCGTGCGTCGAGCCCGTGGAGCCCACGGCCACCGACGAGGCGTCGCCGACGCCCGGCGTCGAGACCGAGGCCGCAGCGGTCGCGCTCGCGACGCCGGCAGCCACCGATCCCGCCGCAGCCGCCCTTGATCCCGCCGCCGCAGCCGTGGCCCTCGCGGCGGTCGACCCGGCGGAGGCCTGCCGGACGACGTCGCACCCGACCCCGGCGTGGACGCTCACCAAGTCGAGCGACCCCGCCTCGGGGACCAAGGTGGC
Organism: Oerskovia sp. 140933; assembly: GCF_059651515.1. Classification (NCBI taxonomy): domain Bacteria; kingdom Bacillati; phylum Actinomycetota; class Actinomycetes; order Micrococcales; family Cellulomonadaceae; genus Oerskovia; species Oerskovia sp. 140933. The sequence continues at coordinate 141,411 of NZ_JAMXIO010000006.1, read as the reverse complement.
ACCGGGCAGCACCATCACCTACACCTTGAGCGTGACGAGCACGACCGACGCGGTCGTCACGGGGGCCGTCGTCACGGACGACCTGTCCAAGGTCCTCGCGTACGGTGCGCTCGTCGCGACGCCCGAGGGGGCGACGATCTCCGGGTCGACGCTCACGTGGGCGGTCCCCGACCTCACCGCGGCAGGGCAGACCGCGACGCTGACGTACCAGGTGCGGCTCGCGGCGAACGCCCGCGGGGTCACCGTCACCAACCTCGCGACCCCGGGACCGGGCGGCGGCTGCGTCGTCTGCACGACGACGCACGAGGTGCCGCTGGTCCCCGGCCCGCCGAGCTCGGGCGGGCTCGCGTTCACGGGGGCGAACGTCGCCGCGCTCGTCGCGGGGGCCGCGCTCCTGGTGCTCCTCGGGACGGTCCTGGTGAGGGCCCGTCGTCGGACGCAGGACTAGGAAGGGCGCAGGACCGGTACGGCCCGCCCTCCCGACCGGGAGGGCGGGCCGAACCGTGCGCTACTCGATGCCGTCGGCGTGACGTTCGTCGACGGTCCTCGCGGCGTCGCGGTCGGCCTTGCGGTTGGCCCGACGGCGTCGCGCGCGTGCGTCGTCGCCGTCGCCCTCGTCGTCCGGCCCGTCCGCGGGCGGCTGGCCGGGGTCGTGCAGCATGTGCGAGTCGACGAGCTCGTGCCGCTGGATGTAGGTGTTGGCGACGGCCTGGATGGTCGCGGCGATCGGGAGCGACAGGAAGGCCCCGAGCGGACCGAACACGGCCCCGAACGCGAGGACCACCACGAACGACACCGCGGGGTTCATCTCGAGCGCACGGGCCGAGACCTTGGGCGAGAAGTAGAGGTTCTCGAGCTGCTGGTAGGCCACGATGAAGATCAGGACGGCAAGGGCCTGAGGCAGCCCCTGCGAGGTCAGCGCGACGATCACGGGCAGCGCGCCGCCGATGTACGTCCCGATCGTCGGGACGAACTGGGACACGACGCCCACGAACACCGAGAGCGGCAGGGCGTAGTCGGTGCCGAGGATCAGCAGGAAGACGAACGTGAAGACGCTCGACAGTGCGGCGAGGACGATGCGCGAATTGATGAAGTCGGAAACCTTGACCTGAGTGATCTCCCAGAGCCGCAGGACCTCCTGCTGACGGTTCGGGGTCAGCCAGCGGCAGATCGCGACCCGGAAGCGGGGCCCCGCGGCGAGCAGGTAGTAGGTCACGAGCATGATCGTCAGGAACGCGAAGATCACGCCGATGATCGTCGAGCCGACGACGAGCGCGCCCGACGCGACGTCCCCGCCGAACTGGCTCAGGCCCTGCTCGAGCAGGCCGTCCGAGCTGAGGAGCTCGTCGGAGGTCGGCATGTCGACGTCGAAGCGCTCCGTGACGAAGGTGCGCACGGTCGCGTAGAGGTCGGGGATCGACTGGACGAGCTGGACGAGCTGCTGCACGAACAGGTTGCCGAACAGGGCGAAGACGCCCACGACGAGCACCAGGCCCCCGAGCAGCGCCGTCGCGGCGGCCGCGCCACGCCTCCACCCGTGCCGGACCAGCCAGACCACGATCGGCTCGAGCGCCAGCGCGATGAAGAACGCGATGAGGATGTTGACCCCGAGGCCCTCGAGCGTGCCGATCGCGTACCAGACGAAGATCCCGACGAAGACGGCGACGCCCGTCATGAAGAGCGCGCGGGGCAGCCACCGCGGCGGCTTGCGCGGGTCGTCGGGAGACAGCGCCAGGAAGTCCCGGGGGCGGTCGGGGTCGGCGCCCGGGGAGGGCTGCCCCGCGGGGGCGGCCGGCTCCGGGATGCTGCTCGCGTCGCTCGTCATGGGGTGAAACTAGCGAACGCCCGGGGGCGCGCGGTGGGCACACGCCGTCGGGCAGGGAGGTCCGCCGCGCAGCACCCGGCCGGACGGAGCCCTGCCGGGTGCTCAGCCGAACGCCCGGTCCTGCGCGACCGGGACCCCGTCCTCGTCCAGGTTCTCCGGGCCGGGCGAGCGCACGCCCAGGCGCCCTGCGACCCAGGGCCCCGTGAGCCCGTACACGACCGCCGTCAGCAGGATCACGCCGAACACCACGGGGACGAGCTGCTCGAACGGTTGACCGTCCTGCTCGAACCGCAGCGCGAACACCGACGCGGTCGACGCCGCGACGATCCCGCGCGGCGCCATCCACCCCACCATGACGCGTTCTCGGCTCGACAGGACGCTGCCCGTCGTCGCGACCGACGCGACGAGCGGGCGCAGGACCAGGACGAGCAGCGCGACGATCGCGAGCGTCGGCACCGCGTAGGCCGCGAGGGCGTCGAGGTCGACGCGCGCCGACAGCAGGATGAAGAGCGTGCCGATGAGGAGCAGGCCCACGTGGCTGCCGAACTCGTGCAGCGGCTCGATGCGAGCCCACCGCTGGTTGGCGAGGGCGATGCCGAGGGTGGTCGTCGCGAACAGCCCCGCCTCGTCGTGGAACGCCTCGGCGACCGCGTACGTCGCGAGCGCCGTCGCGAACGCGAGCGACACCTCGGTCGCCGCCGGGACCCTGCCCCACCGGACCGCAGCGACGTAGGCCGCAGCGGCCACGACGCCGGTCAGCGCACCCGAGACCGCCGTCATGCCCAGGTTCACCGGGGCCGCGTGCAGCGCGACGTTCGCCATCGCGAGCGCGACCGTCGCGCCGATCGGGTCGATGAAGATCCCCTCGAACGCGAGCACCGACTCGAGCGGCTGCTTGGGCCGGATGACCGCGAGCAACGGCCCGACGACCGTCGGCCCGGACACGATGAGGATGGCCCCGATCACCGCCGCCCGGGACAGCGGCAGGTCGAGGACCCACCAGCAGATCAGGGTCGCCCCCGCCCCGGTGAGGACCGCCCCGAGCGTCACGAGCAGCGCGACCGGTCGGCGCGCGCCGCCCCGGAGCCGCGCCATGTCGAGCTTGAGGGACTCCTCGAACAGCAGGAGACCGACCGCCATCGACACGAGCGGGAACAGCTCGTCGCCCAGCAGGGCGTCCGGGTCGACGAGCCCCGTCACCGGGCCGAACACCAGCCCCAGCACGAGGAGCAGCAGGATCGAGGGCACCTTGAGCGCCTTCGCGGCGACCTGCCCGACCACCCCGAGCACGACGACCAGCGCGATCCCGCCCGTGAACCCGAGTTCCATGGACCCATAGTGGCGCCGGGGGGCCTCTCGCGCAGCGGATGCCGTGACGGGCAACCGGTGCCACGATCAGGGGGAGCGGGGCGTCCGAGGTCGCGCCGGGACCGGCAGACCCGGACCCGGGGGGAGCGCGACCACCGGTGACGTCCCCCGGCTACGTGGGCAAGGAGGCACCATGGCGCGGTCGTCGCAGGTCACCGGATGGGTCGGGTGGGTGTGGTTCGCTGGCATCGTCCTGGTCACGCTCGGGCTGTTCAACGCGATCAGCGGCATGGTCGCCGCGTTCTCCCCCGAGAAGCTCGTCGGGCTGGGGGAGCAGGGGATCGTGGTCCTCGACGTGTCGACCTGGGGATGGGTGCACCTCGTCGTCGGGGTGCTGCTCGTGATCGTGGGCTTCGCGCTCCTCGCCGGGCGCGGCTGGGCGCGGCTCGTCGCGATCGTGCTCGTCGTGCTCAACGTCCTGACCCAGTTCGTCGCCCTGCCGGCGAGCCCGTGGTGGTCGGTCGTCACGATCGTCCTGGGGATCTTCGTGCTGTGGGCCCTGGTCGTCCACGGCGACGAGGCGGCGCGGGCGTCGTCCTCCCCGTCGCCCCTCCCGTGACCGCTGTCGTGACGCTTCCCGTCCGCCCCGCACGTCCACACCCAGAACGGAGCACCACCATGGCCACGACCCCGCTCGGACCGGTCGAGTTCGTCGCGATCGCGTTCCCCACCGGACGGGTGCCCGACGGGGTGAAGGTCGCGATCGCGGACCTCCTCGGGTCCGACGTCGTGACGTTGCTCGACCTGACCGTGATCCGCAAGGGGCCGGGGGGCGAGATCGACGTGGTCGAGGTCGAGGACCTCGGGGACGAGCTCGACATCACCGAGACCCAGCTGGGGACGTCGGGCCTCGCCGGGCAGGAGGACATCGACGACGTCGCAGGGCACCTCGCACCGGGCACCTCCGCCCTGGTCCTGGTGGTCGAGCACACCTGGGCCCGGCAGTTCGTCGGCGCCGTGCGCGACGCCGGGGCGGCCGTGATCGCGCAGGAGCGCATCCCCGCCGACGTCGTCAACGAGATCGTGCAGCTCGCCGACGTCGGCTGAGCAGGCGCACCGCAGACCGCACGAGGAACGGAGCACACCATGCCGCTACGACGCGTCGGACGCCCAGGACTGCTGGGCACCGTGGCCCGCACGGCCGTGATCGCGGGGACCGCCTCGGCGACGGCCGGCGCCGTGCAACGCCACCAGCAGGGCAGGGCCGAGCATCAGTACGAGGCGCAGCAGCAGGCCGCGCAGGCCCAGGCCGCGCAGGGCGCTCCGCAGCAGCAGGCCGCGACGACGTCGGGCGGGGCGGATCTCCTGGACCAGCTCGAACGGCTCGGTCAGCTCCGCGCGAGCGGGGTGCTCGACGACGCCGAGTTCGCCCAGGCCAAGGCCAGGCTGCTCGCCTGACCGGGCGAGCCGACCCCACCACCCGAGAGGACAACGATGGCTACCTTCACCGTCTGGTCGTTCGATACCCCCGGAGGGGCCGAGGTCGCGTCCGGCGTCCTGCGGGACGCCGCGTCGGAGGGCCTCATCAAGATCGTCGATCGTGCGATCGTGAGCTGGCCCGAGGGGGCGGCCAAGCCCACGACGCGCCACACCCACGAGGACGAGTGGCGCGGGACCGGGTGGGGCGCCTTCTGGGGGCTGCTCTTCGGTGCGCTGTTCTTCGTGCCCGTGATCGGGGTCGCGGCCGGCGCCGCCCTCGGTGCGATCCACAAGTCCATGGAGGCCGTGGGGCTGAACAAGGACCAGCTCGACCGCATCCGTGCCCAGGTCACCGAGGGGACGTCGGCCCTGTTCGCCGTGACCGAGGACGGCAACCTGGATCGGGTGGGTGAGCGGTTCCACGGTCTGCACGGCGAGCTCGTCGCGACGAACCTCACCGACGAGGAGCGTCGCCTGCTGCTCGAGACCTTCGACTGACGGGACCGGCACGGCGGCGCGAGAAGGACGGGCCAGAGGTCCCGGTCCGCCCCTCGCGCGCTGTGCGCTCGGCTACGCGTCCAGGTGCAGCGGCAGGCCGAAGAGCGGGTACCAGGCCTCGACGTCGAGGAACGCGTTGATGCCCACGACCTTGCCGTCCGCGGTGTCGATCACCTGCAGGGCCCAGGCGTCGTACCCGCCGTCGGGCGAGATGCGGTACTGGCCGAACCCGAACGTGCCGTTGGCGCGCACGGGCACCATGCGTGAGCCGCGGCACTCGGCGCCCGGCCCCACCATCCACCGCTCGATCTGTACCGGGCCTTGCATCCACAGCGCGTACGGCGGCATGGAGAGCGTGGCCTCGTCGTGGAGCAGGGCCACGAGTGCGGGCATGTCGTAGCGCTCGAACGCGTCGAGGTACTTCTCGAGGAGCTCGTTCTTGTCCTCGTCCACGGCGGTCGTGGGCAGGTTGGCGCCGTCCGCCCCGGGGGCGGAACCGTAGTGGGCCTGCGCGGACAGCGTGGCCCGCGCGCGCTGGAGGGCGGAGTTCACGGACGGCACCGTCGTCTCCAGCAGCTCGGCCACCTCGCTCGCCTGCCAGCGCAGGACCTCCCGCAGGATGAGGACCGCGCGCTGCTTGGGCGGCAGGTACTGCAGGGCCGCGACGAACGCGAGGCGGATGGACTCGCGCCCGACCGCGACGTCCGCGGGGTCGCCGTCGCGGGGCAGCACGCGGTCGTCGGGCACGGGCTCGACCCACGTCTCCTCCGAGAGCTGCTCGCCCAGGTTGCGCTCCTCGGCCGACTGGGAGGCTCCGAGCCCCATGGGGCGCTCGCGGCGCTTGCGCTGCGCGATGTGGTCGAAGCAGACGTTCGTCGCGATCCGGTACAGCCAGGAGCGCAGCGCGGACCGCCCCTCGAAGCGGTCGTACGACCGCCAGGCCCGGACCATGGTGTCCTGGACCGCGTCGTCGGCCTCGTGGGAGGAGCCGAGCAGGCGGTAGCAGTAACCCGTGAGCTGGGACCGGTACTGGTCCAGCAGCTCCCCGAGGTCCTCGTCCGCGACGGTCGCTGTGCGTTCGCTCATGGTGTCCTCTCGTGGGCGCGCGGCGATGTGCGCCACCTCACACGCTATCGCGCACCGCCGACACCGTCACCGGGGGGCGGCGTCGGCCCTCGCGAGCTCGAACCAGACGGTCTTGCCCGGCCCACCCGTCGTCCTGTGCTCGACGAACCAGCGGTCGGCGAACCGGTCCAGGAACTGGATGCCTCGGCCACCTGTCTCGTGCGGTTCCGGCTCGTGGAGGGTCGGCTCGTCGGAGGACGCGTCCCGGACGCCGACCCGGACGAGCGTCGGCCACACCTCCACGACCGCCTCGAGCGGCCCCTGCGCGTGCTGGACCGCGTTGGTCAGGGTCTCGCTCGCGAGGAGCATGATGGTGCGGCGCTGGTCGCGGTTGATCCCGCAGCTCTCCAGGATGTCGTCGACCCAGCGCCGCGCGGGCGAGATCGCCGCGGTCGAGTGCTCGACGCCGCGGGACGTGCGGGTGGGGGTCGCGGGCGTCGGGTGCGAGTCGACGGCGGCCCGGACCCGGACCGCGAGGACCGCGATGTCGTCGCGCTGGTCGCTGCCGACCAGGCGCTGGACCAGGGCGTTCGGGAGGGCGAGGGTCGAGCCGTGACGCAGCGCCGCGAGGGCCTGCGACAGCCCGGCCAGGCGCGCGCTCTGGGCGACGCCGCGGCGTTCGATGAGCCCGTCGGTGTACAGCAGGAGGGTGTCGCCCGGCCCGAGGTGGGTCACGTGGTCGCTGCGGGGGGCGTTGGGGACGAAGCCGAGCATCATGTCCGGCCGGGTGTCGAGGATCTCGACCTTGCCGTCGGCGCGCAGGACCAGCGGGGGCGGGTGGCCCGCGTTGGACCACGACAGGTCGTAGAAGTCGCCCCGGCGGTCGAGGCGGACGACGACGGCGGTCCCGCTCGCGTGGAGCGAGAGCCCGGTGTTCGCGCGGTCGAGCTGGCGGAGCAGGGCCGACGGCGACTCGTCGTGGCTCCAGGCGAACGTGCGGAGCATCGAGCGCAGCTGCCCCATCTCCGCGGCGGCCCGCATGTCGTGCCCCGTCACGTCGCCGATCATGAGGACCGAGGCGTCCTCGTCGTGCACCACGGCGTCGTACCAGTCGCCCCCGACCTGGTCGGTGAGGGTCGCGGGCGAGTAGGTCGAGGCGAGCTCGAGGTGCGGGATGTCGGGCAACGCCGTCAGCATCGCCGCCTGGAGGGTCGTGGCCGCGTCGCGGCGCTCCTCGAGCAGCTTGACGCGTTCGAGGGCGTGCGCCACGAAGCCCGCGAGACCGGCCCGGGACAGCGACTCGTCGTCCGCGGCCTTGCCCTGCTCCCACCCGAGGAAGATGACCGCGAGCAGCGTCGTGCCCGAGAGCACGGGCAGCAGGGCCCGTGCGCCGACCGTGCTGTCGATCGTGTCCGTGACGTTCGGGAAGGCCGCGAGGATCTCGGCCTGGTCCCGGAAGAACAGCGCCTCCTGGGTGCGTGCCACGAACGACAGGACGCGGTCCTGGTCGTCGAGGCGTGCGTAGCGGTACGCGGGGGACAGGCCCGGCTCCAGGTGGTCCATGCTCGTGTAGGTCAGGCTCTTGCGCGACGGGTCGACGACCGCGAGCCCGGCGTACCGGGCCCCGATCGCGGAGGACGCGACGTAGGCGAGGGTCTCGCCCACGTCCTGGACGGAGGTCGCGTCGGCGAACGCCTCGCTGAGCATGAGGAGCAGGCGGTTGCGTCGTGTCGCCTGGATCGCGAGGTTCTGCATCCTCGTCGCGCGCTCGTGCGCGATGCGGAGCTGGAGCTCGGACGTGCACGCGGCGGTCAGGTCGGCGAGCGTCGCGAGGTCGGTCTCGGTCCAGTCGTGGGGGGCGTCGTCCATGGCGCACAGGGTCCCGACGACGCGCCCGCGCTGGTCGAAGATGGGGAAGCCCGCGTACGCGAGCACGCCGAACTCGGGGATCGACGGGTTGTCCCAGACCCTGGAGTCCTTGCGGGTGTCCGGCACGACGAGCGGCTCGCGGTCGTTCGTCACGTGCTGGCAGAACGAGTGCGTCAGGGGCATGCGCCGGCTGAGCTGGATGTCCTCGGGCATGCCATGGGCGCCGGGGTACACCTGTTCGTCCGACAGGACGAGGGAGACGGCTGCGGTGGGCACGCCGAGCTGGCGCATGGCCAGCCGGGCGAAGCGGTCGAAGGACTCGTCGGCTGTCGGGGTCCCGAGACCTGCCTCGACCAGCTCGAAGATCGCCTGGGCCTCGGTCACCGCCCCAGTATGGCCTGCGGACCGCGGTCCGTCATGGGGAAGGCCGGGGTGAATCGGGAGGGAGGGGGTGAGGTCCTCGCATCCCGGACGCTTCCGCAGGAACCCGCCCGTTTCGGCGCGCGCTTCGTGACGTGCGTCACTAGCCTGACATCAGCGTCTCGCGCTCGCGAGCGCCGGACAGCTCGTCGAACGGGGCTTCACCATGGACTTCTGGGACTTCTTCTGGCTTCTGATCTGGTGGTTCGTCTTCATCGCGTACCTGATGCTGCTCTTCCAGATCCTCACCGACCTGTTCCGCGACCACAAGCTCAGCGGCTGGTGGAAGGCGCTGTGGATCGTCGGGTTGGTCTTCGTCCCGTTCCTCACGGCGCTGATCTACATCATCGCCCGCGGCAAGGGCATGACGGAGCGGCACATCGCGGCCGCCAACGCCGCCAAGGCGCAGGCCGACTCCTACATCCGTGAGGTCGCGACGGGCGGGCAGTCGCCGACCGACCAGATCGCGACGGCCAAGGCTCTCCTGGACGCGGGCACGATCACGCCCGAGGAGTTCGCGACGCTCAAGGCCAAGGCGCTCGCCTGACGTCGCCCTGTCGCCCCGGACCCTGCTCGAGCGGGGCCGGGGCGGCAGGTCCGACGGCGGCGACCACCGGTCCCGGCGCCGCACCTCGGGGCGTGCGGCCGGCCCGCGCGGGCCTCGCGTACCCTCGGTCGGGTGGACGCGGCACGGACGATCGAGGACGGCGTCGACCCGTCCGGCCAGGTGACCCCGGTCGTCGGCCGCCGCTCGGCCGGCACGGTGCGCGACGCCGTCGGGCAGGACGCCGCACGGCGAGGGTTCTCCCTCGACCCCGGGCAGGAACCAGCCGTGGGAGCGCTCGACGCGCTCGCCGCACGGCTCGACGGACCCACCCCGGACGGGCTGACGGGCCTGTACCTGTGGGGCCCGGTGGGGCGCGGGAAGACCTGGCTCATGGACGTGTTCCACGCGGCGGTCGCCCGGCCCGGTGACCGGGACGGCTCGTCGGTCCGTGTCCACTTCCACGACTTCCTGCGGCGCCTGCACGGCGAACGCTTCCACCGCGGGTCGGTCGACGCCGCGCTCGACGCGATCGTCGGCGGGGCCCGGCTCGTGTGCTTCGACGAGTTCCACGTGCACGACGCGGGCGACGCGATGCTCGTCGCACGGGCCGTCCGCGCCCTCGACGAGCGCGGCGTGCGGGTCGTGCTGACGTCGAACTACCCGCCGTCGGGCCTCCTGCCGGGCCCGGCCTACCACCACCTGTTCGTCCCGACGATCGACCTGCTCACGGACCGGCTCGACGTCGTCGAGATCGGTGGGGACCGGGACCACCGCCGCTCGGCGGCCGGCGAGGACGTGGCGGGCTTCCGCGCCGGGGCCTTCGTGTGGCCCGCGAGCGACGCCCGGCTCGCGGCGGCGGGGCTCGACCGACCGTCGTCCGCCGAGACGACGACCGTGCGCATCGGCTCGCGCGAGCACCCGGTGCTCGCCGTGCGGGAGGAGGGGGAGGGCACCGTGTGGCTCGGGTTCGAGCACTGGTGCGCTGGACGCACCGCGGTCTCCGACGTCCTGCACCTCGCCGAGCGCTTCGGGACCGTGGTGCTCGACGGCGTCGCGGCCCTGGGGGCCGAGGCCCCCGACACCGGGCAACGGTTCGCGAACCTCGTCGACGTGCTGTGCGACCGCGACGTGCCGCTGCACGTCCTGGCCCACCAGGACCCGGAGGAGACCCTGCGCCGGCACGGGGAGGAAGGGATCGCGCTCGACGTCGAGCGCACCGCGAGCCGCCTCGCCCTGCTGCGTCGCCTGGGGCCGGTGGCCACCGGGCGGTGACGCGCCCGGCCTCGTGCGCAGCGCCGCGGCGCGGCCTGCGCGATGATCGAGGAGGCGGCGCCGCCCGGGAGCCCCGCGACCGGAAGGACCCCCATGGCTGAGGTACTGCTCTTCCACCACTCGCTCGGGCTGACCCCCGGCGTCGAGGCGTTCGCGGAGACCCTGCGCGAGGCCGGGAACGTCGTGCACCTGCCGGACCTCTACGAGGGCCGGACGTTCCCCGACATCGAGAGCGGCATGGCCTACGTCCAGGAGATCGGGTTCGACACGATCCTGACCCGCGGCGCCTCGGTCGCGGACGGGCTGCCCGAGGACCTCGTGCTCGCCGGGTTCTCGCTCGGGGTCCTGCCCGCCCAGATGCTCGCCCAGACCCGTGAGGGGGCGCAGGGCGCGCTGCTGTTCTCCTCGTGCGTGCCCACGTCCGAGTTCGGTGACGGGTGGCCGCTGGGCGTCCCGGTGCAGGTCCACGGCATGGACGCCGACCCGATCTTCGTCGACGAGGGGGACCTCGACGCGGCGCGCGCCCTCGTCCAGGCCGCCCCCGGCGAGGCCGAGCTGTTCCTCTACCCGGGCGACCGGCACCTGTTCGCCGACGCGAGCCTGCCGTCGTACGACGAGCACGCGGCGCGCCTGCTCACCGAACGGGTGATCCGTTTCCTCGACGGGATCCGGGCCTGAGCGTCACCGGCTCGCGGACCCCGCGGAGGCGGGGCCGGGCCCTGCTCCCTAGGGTGGGGCGATGAGCGTTCCCACGCCTCGCGTGCCGATCCTCGACCTCGTCGGCGAGGCGATCGCTGCCGGGACGTCCGTGACGGTCGTCGGGCTGCCGGGGTCCGGCCGCTCGACGCTCCTCGCGCAGGTGCGCGACGCCGCGGACGACGACGGGTGGACCGTCGTCCCCGTGCGCGGGGTCGGCGGGCGGGGCGACCGCCCGCTCGAGTCCCTCGTCCTCGCCGGTCTCGTCACCGCACCCGCGGGACCGCTGGGCACGCTGGCCGCGGCTGTCGACGGCGTGACCCGTGCCGCGGGAAGCGGCAGGACGCTGTTCCTGCTCGACGACGTGGACGCCCTGGACGACGCGTCGGCGGCGGTCGTCGCGACGGTCGTCGCGCGTCGGGGGGCGAGCGTCGTGGCGACCCTGCAGCCCCCGTTCCCCGGCGCCCGCTCGGTCGAGCGCGTGCTCGCGGGGCGCGACGCGACCGTGCTGTGGATTCCCGTCCTGCCGTTCGAGGAGGTCCACAGGGTGGCGTCCGAGGCGCTCGGGGGCCAGGTGGACTCGGACGTCGCGGGTCGGGTCTACGCGCTGTCGGGCGGCCTGCCCGGTGTCGCCCGGTCCGTCGTGCTCGAGGCGCGTCGCTCGGGGTACCTGACGGAGGAGTCGGGTCGATGGGTCGCGCGGCGTGACCTGTGGACCCCTGCGCTGGCCGTGGTGGTCGGGCGCCTGCTCGACGGGCTGGGGGACGACGAGCGCGACGGGCTGGGGATCCTCGCGACGCTCGGACCGGCCGAGGTGGGGACGGTGCGCCGGCTGGTGCCGTGGCCGGTCGTCGTCGCCCTCGACGACCACGGGCTCGTGCGCCTCGTCGAGGAGGAGGACCGCTCGCTCGTCGTGCTCTTCCCGCCGCTGCTCGCCGAGCACCTCCGCCACACCGGCCACGGCGCGAGGGGGCTCCAGGCCCTGGACGCGATCGGTGCGGCCCTGGGCGCCGACGACGAGGCGGCCGCGATGGTCGGGCGGCCACCTCTCGGGTCGCCCATGCGGTGGTCGTCGTCGCCCGAGTCCGCTGCGATCCTGGGTCGCATCCTGCGGGAGCGGGCCGCGACGCACCTCCTGGTCACCCGGGAGGCATGGCGCCGCGACCCGACGAGCCGCAACACCGTGCTGTACCTGGACGCCCTGCTGGTCGACGGGGCCCCTGCGGAGCAGATCCGCGAGGTCCTCGACGAGGTGCGTCGCCACGAGGCGTCCGAGCCGGCCGCGTACGTCGTGTTCGTGCGGGCCTGGGAGGCCGGGTACCTGGCGCTCGTGCTCCACGAACCGGCGCGCGCCCTGGCCCTGCTGGCGGAGCTCGCGGGCACCGACGAGGGGCGCGAGGCGCTGCTCTTCGACGCGATCGCCCAGCACGTCCGCCTCGTCGTGGGCACGGGCGGCCCGGCCGACGAGCCGGACCGCGCCCCCGGCGCGGCCTCCGGGGTCCGGGGTCTCCCGCGGACGGACCCGGACGTCCCGCGACCGGTGGACGACGGCCTCGTCCCCACCCAGGGCGGGATCCTGGTCCAGGCCGACGACGTCGCGCGGCTCGTGCGCGGCGAGTCGCTCCTCGCGCAGGGTCGGGTGGTCGACGCCTGGCACGAGCTCGCCGGGGTGTCGCTGCCCGAGACGTCGCCGCGCCAGGACGCCGCGTCGCTCGTCCCCCAGGCGCAGCTGCTCTCCGGGGAGGTCGTCGCGGCGACCGACCGGGCCATGCGCCTCTTCGACGAGGCCCGCGGGACGCTCGAGCAGAGCATGATCGAACCGCACGGCTACGTGGTCGCCCTGGGCCTGTTCCTCCAGGGGCGGTTCACGAGCCTGCGCGACCACCTGACGAGCGTGTTCGCGATCAGCGCGCCGGCCCCCCTGCGACCGACCACGAGGGCGGGACTGCTGACGCTGGCGGCCGGGCTGTCCTTCCTGGAGGGCAACGTCCCGAGCGCGAGGTCGCTCGTCTCGCAGCTCGGGTCGATGCGCCTCCGGGGAGCCTTCACCCCGCTCGCCCGCGCGGCAGCACCGCAGGCGGTGCTCGACCTCGTCGCGGGCACCGGACCGCGCGAGGCCACGCGGGCGGCGTGGGACGAGGTCTCCTCCTTCATGGACGAGGGGTACGTCCTGCCGGCCGTCTTCGACGGCGCGCTGCTCGTCGACATCTGGCCCGACCAGGTCCGGGCCGCACGGCTCGCCGACCTCGCGCTCGCCGCGCAGGGGACCGTGCTCCCTGCCCTCGGCCGCTATCTCCTGGCCTCGGCCGAGCGGTCGCCCGACGCGCTCCTGCGGTCGGTCGACGACCTGGACGACCAGCGGCTCGTCTTCTACGCCACGCGCGCCCACACGTCGGCCATCAGGCTGCTGCGCGAGCGCGGGCAGAGCGCCCGGGCCACGGCCGAGTCCGCCCGGCTGCGCGCCACGGCCGAGCAGGTGGGGGACGAGCTGGGCCTGCTGGTCGCGACGACCGTCACGTCGGGCCTCACGCCCCGCGAGGCCGAGGTGGCTCGGCTCGTCGCCGGCGGGATGAGCAACCGGGAGGTGGCCGAGCGCCTCGTGGTGAGCGAGCGGACGGTCGACAACCACGTCTACCGGATCTTCCGCAAGCTCGGCGTCAGCTCGCGCGACGAGATCGGGCGCTGGCTCTAGACCCGTCGCGGGGTACCCAGCAGGTCCGCCCTCGGGCCGCGCGGGCGGGACCGCGGTGCTCAGGTCCTCCCGTGCGGATGCTCAGGTCCTGCCGGACCCCGGCTGAGTGCTGCCGGTGCCCCGGCACGGTGGTTCCACCGACGAAAGAGAGAGGTGGAACCATGTACCAGCTCGGTACGACCCAGGCGGGCGCCGCACTGGCCACGACGGGTGCCGTGGCGACCGGATTCTCGGTGGTGGGGGCCTGGACGCTGCTCGTGGCAGGCCTGGCGCTCGTCACGACCGCGCGCGTGCTGCGCAGGCGGCACGCCGCCCAGCGATGACGGCCGCGGCCGTGCGCCGGGTCGTCGCCGTGGTCCCCGCGCACGACGAGGCCGAGGCGCTGCCCGGGACGCTGGCGTCGTTGCGGGCGCAGACGCGCCCGGTCGACCGGGTGCTGGTCGTGTCCGACAACAGCACCGACCGGACGGTCGAGGTCGCGCGCTCGCTCGGCGCGGACGTCCTGGAGACGCTGGGCAACACGGGCCGCAAGGCGGGGGCGCTCAACCAGGCGCTCGAGGTCGTGGACGCCGAGAACGTCCTGGTCCTCGACGCCGACACGTCGATCGCCCCGACCTTCGTCGAGGAGGGCCTCGCGCTGCTCGACCAGGACCCCGCGCTGGGGGCCGTCGGGGGAGTCTTCCGGGGCACCCCGCCCCGCTCGTTGCTGGAGCAGCTCCAGTCGAACGAGTACGAGAGGTACGCGGTGCAGATCGACACCACCGGGCGGACCGCGGTCCTGACCGGGACTGCGGCCCTGATCCGGACCGAGGCGCTCGCGGACGTCGCCCGCCACCGCGGGGGGCGGCTCCCGGGGCCGCCGGGAGCGGTGTACGACCCGGGCGCGATCACCGAGGACTCCGAGCTGACGCTCGCGCTGCGCACGCTCGGGTACGGGCTCGCGTCGCCGCTGAGCATGTCGTGCACGACCGAGCTCATGCCGACCGCCCGGGACCTGCACCGCCAGCGGGTGCGCTGGTACAAGGGGATGCTGGACAACCTGCGCGGCTACGGGTTCACGCGGGTCACGGCGCGGTACGTCGGGCAGCAGGTCATGCTGCTGGTCGGAGCGCTCATGCTCGCGAGCCTCGTCGTCCTCACGGCGGTCACGGTCGCGACGGGGACGTTCGGGGTCGTGCCCTTCTGGCTCGGGGTGGGGGCCGTGCTCGTCGCCGAACGCCTGGTGACGGTGTGGCGCAACGGGCCGAGGGCGCGGTTCCTCGCCGCCCTCGTGCTGCCCGAGCTCGCCTACGACCTGTTCCTGCAGGCCGCCTACGTGCGGGCCTGCCTCCTGACGCTCACCGGCCGCGACGTCCGGTGGAACCACGTGCGGCCGGACCCCTCGCCCGACGACGACCGGCCCGAGCCCGGCGGCGGTCTCGCACCGGACTGGGACCGCGAGCTGGACCGGGCGGTCGCCCTGGCCCGTCTGGAGCAGGTCAGGGCCCTCCGGTCGGCCCCCCTGCGCACGGTCACCCTCCGCCGCGCACCGCACGAGGGGTCGGGGCGCGTGCCGGCGGCCCTCGTGGGGTCGTCCCGCGCAGACCGGGGCGCGTGAGCCGGTGGGAGCACCGGGAGCACGCCCTCGAGCACCGCACGACAGGGCAGCGCTGCTGCCGGAGGAGGAGAGAAGAGATGACCGCCAGCCCGGTCGTCGTCGGGATCGACGGATCGAGCACGAGCCGCGAGGCTCTCGTGTGGGCCGCGCACGAGGCACGCCTGCGGGGCGCGCCCCTGCGCGCGGTCCACGCACGTCCGAGACCGGACTACGACCCGATCCTCGCGGGAGCGAGCTGCCTCTCCCCGGTCCCGCTCGTCGAGGAGGGCGCCGACGTCGCGCTCGGGACGGCCGTCGACCTGGTGCAGGACCTCGATCCCGAGCTGCCCGTCGAAGGCAGCGTCTGCCTGGGAGCGGCGGCGTCGGTCCTGCTGGACGAGGCCGAGGCGGGGGCCGGTCTCCTCGTGGTGGGCTCGCGCGGGCTGGGGGCGTTCGACTCGCTCTTCCTCGGGTCCGTCAGCACGCACCTGGCCGCCCGGTCCCCGGCCCCGGTGGTCGTGGTCCCACCGCGGACGCCGTTCTCGGTGGACGGGCCGGTCGTCGTCGGGGTCGACGGCGCGGCGCACTCCGCGGCGGCCGTCCGCGAAGGGGCTCGTGAGGCGGCGGCCCGCGAGGTTCCGCTCGACCTCGTCGTGGCGCACACCGTGCCGACCGACACCCTGGTGAACCCGCTCTCGCCGCCCTCGGACCTGCGCTCGGCGAGCCAGGAGCACGCCCGCCGCGTCGCCGAGGAGGCGGCACGGGCGGCCCGCGCGGCCGGGGCGGAGGTCGACGTGCGGACACACGTCGTCGAGGGCCCCGCCGCACAGGCCGTCGCCCAGGTGGCGGGCACCGCGGCCTCGCTCGTCGCGGTCGGCGCCAGGGGGCACGGGCGGGTGCTGGGCCCCGTCCTCGGGTCGGTCAGCCAGTCGGTCCTGCACCACGCACGGTGGCCCGTCCTGGTCGCACGCGCCGGGCGCTGAGCCGCGCCCGGCCGGGGGCTGCGGGAACCGTCGGTCAGCGCCTCTCGTTGACCGGTACGACGGACCCGCGACCTGGGGAGAAGGCCGATGGACTCTGGAACCTGGCTCAACATCGGGCTCGTCCTGGTGTTCGTGCTGGTCGGCGGCGTCTTCGCCGGGACCGAGTTCGCCCTGGTCTCGTTGCGCGACTCGCAGATCGACCAGCTCGAGCAGCGCGGACCGAGGGGCGCGCGCGTCGCGGGGGTGGCCCGCGACCCGAACCGCTTCCTGGCCGCGGTGCAGATCGGTGTGACGGTGGCCGGCTTCCTGTCGGCGGCGTACGGTGCCTCGACGCTGGCACCGGACTTCGTGCCGGCGCTCGAGTCGCTGGGGCTGCCGACCGGCCTCGCGGAGACGGTCTCGCTCGTGGCGCTGACGCTCGTCATCTCGTACCTGTCGCTCGTCCTGGGCGAGCTCGTGCCCAAGCGCATCGCCCTGCAGCGGTCCGCGCGGTTCGCGCTCGTCGTCGGGCCTCCGCTCGACCGCTTCGCGACGGCGATGCGCCCGGTGATCTGGCTGCTCTCGCGCTCCACCGACCTGGTGGTGCGCCTGCTCGGCGGGAACCCGACGGCGCGCAGCGAGGCGATGACGGAGGAGGAGCTGCGGGACCTGGTGATCGCGCACGAGGCGCTTCCGGAGGACGAGCGCCGCATCCTGACGGACGTCTTCTCCGCGGCGAAGCGATCGGTCGTGGAGGTCATGCGGCCGCGGGGCGAGGTGGTGTTCCTGCCGGCGGACCTGACCTTGCCGGAGGCGGCCGCGATCGTGCGCTCGCAGCCGTACTCGCGGTACCCGGTGACGGACGAGGACTTCGACGACGTCGTGGGGTTCCTGCACGTCCGTGACCTGCTGGGGGTGCCGGGCGGCAGCACGGACGAGCCGACGACCGGCCCGGCCCGGCGGGCCACGGTGCGCGACGTGGCCAGGACCGTGCTCGAGCTGCCGGGGACGAACGAGCTGCTGCCCTCGCTCGCGCTCATGCGCCGCACGGGCGTGCACCTCGCGATCGTCGTGGACGAGTACGGGGGGACGGACGGCATCGTCACGCTCGAGGACCTGGTCGAGGAGCTCGTGGGAGACATCCGGGACGAGTACGACCCGGCGCGCACCCCGCTCGCGGAGGGGGCGTACGACGCAGGTCTCACGATCGAGGCCTTCGCGGAGGCGAGCGGCATCCGGCTCGACGACGGCCCCTACGAGACCGTGGCGGGGTACGTCATCGCGCGGCTGGGGCGTCTCGGTGCCGTGGGCGACGTCGTCGACGTCGCCGGGCACCGCCTGACCGTGACGGCCGTCGAGGACCGCCGGATCCGGCGTGTCGCGGTCTCGCGCCTGGCCGACGTCCCTGCGGACGGCCAGGGGCCCGACGGCGGGCGCTGACCCGGACGGGCGGCTCGCCGCGCGGGTCGCGACCGGTCAGCGCGGGGTGCCGGCCGCCGGGGCGGTGGAGGCGGACCGGTCGGACGCGAGATCCACGAGGCCGCGGGCGACGTCCTGGGCGGCTCCCGGGACCAGCCCGTAGTAGGCCCAGACCCCTCGCTTCTCGCGGTGCAGCAGGCCGGCGTCGACGAGGATCTTGAGGTGGTGGCTCACGGTCGGCTGGCTCAGGCCCACGGGGTCGACGAGGTCGCAGACGCAGGCCTCGCCGCTCGGTGAGGCGGCGACGATCGTGAGCAGCCTGAGGCGGGTCGGGTCGGCGAGCGCCTTGAAGCTCCGGGCGAGGGCCTCGGCGTCGGGCGTCGTGCTCGGGGGGATCCCTGCGGCCGCGGCGTCGCTCGGGGCGCAGCACGTGGTGGCGCGGGGCGCGGGCAGGACGGTCGTCATGGCCCCATCGTGACACGCATCGACAATCTTCGATACATTCAGACATCGAAGGCTGTCGATCCCTGCGAGCCGCGCGGCGGGTCACCCGAGGAAGGAACGCCATGCCAGGTCACGAGGAGCTGCCCGTCGTCGTCGTGGGGGCAGGGCCCGTCGGACTCGCCGCCGCCGCCCACCTGCTCGAGCGCGGCATCGAACCGCTCGTCCTGGAGGCGGGGGACCGGGCGGGCGCGGCCGTCGCAGCATGGGGGCACGTGCGCCTGTTCTCCCCGTGGCGCTACGACGTCGACGCCGCCGCGCGCCGCCTGCTCGACGCCTCGGGGTGGACCGCCCCGGACCCCGACGGGCTCCCCACAGGCGCCGAGCTCGTCGAACACTACCTGGCACCGCTCGCCGCGACCCCGCAGATCGCGTCCCGCCTGCGGACGTCGTCGCGCGTCGTCGGGATCTCGCGAGAGGGCGCGGACAAGACGCGCTCGCTCGGTCGCGAACGCCTCCCGTACTCGGTCCGCGTCCAGGGGCCCGACGGCGCCACGCACCACGTGCGCGCCCGCGCGGTCCTCGACGCGTCCGGCACGTGGGGGCAGCCGAACCCGGTCGGGACGGGCGGGCTGCCCGCGATCGGTGAGCCCGAGGCCGCGGCCGTGACCGGACCGCTGCCCGACGTCCTGGGCGCCGACCGCGAGCGGTTCGCGGGCCGGCGGACGCTCGTCGTCGGCATGGGGCACTCGGCCGCGAACACGCTGCTGAGCCTGGTCGAGCTCGCCCGCGACGAGCCCGGCACCCGCATCGCCTGGGCCGTCCGCGGCGGATCGCCACGGCGCCTCTACGGCGGCGGAGCCGACGACCAGCTGCCCGCCCGAGGACTCCTGGGGACCCGCCTGCGCGAGGCGGTCGAGTCAGGGCTCGTCACGCTCCTGACCCGCACCTCGATCGAGCGGATCGACCCCGTCGCGCCCGGCGCGGAGCCCGTCCGGGTGCAGGGAGCCACGCGGGACGGGGTGCTCGACCTCGAGGTCGACACGATCGTCGGGGCGACCGGGTTCCGCCCCGACCTGGACGTGCTGCGCGAGGTCCGGCTCGACCTGGACCCGGTGGTCGAGTCCCCGCGGGCGCTCGCGGACCTGATCGACCCGAACCACCACTCGTGCGGGACCGTCCCGCCGCACGGCGAGGCCCTGCTCGCGCACCCCGACACGGGCTTCTACGTCGTGGGCATGAAGAGCTACGGCCGCGCCCCGACGTTCCTGCTCGCGACGGGCTACGAACAGGTGCGCTCGATCGCCGCGGCCCTGGCCGGTGACCGCGAGTCGGCGGACCTGGTCCAGCTCGACCTGCCCGCGACCGGGGTCTGCTCGACCGACCTCGTGCTCGACCCCGGGTCCGGCGAGGCGGCCGAGGTCTCGTGCTGCGGCACGTCCCCGGCGGCACCGGAGCCCGTGCTCGTCGCGTTCGGCGCCCCCGCCGCCAGCCTGGGACTCGCGACCGGGACCGCCCACGGCCGGTCGGCCGACGAGCAGGAGGACCCCCGATGAGCGCGCCCCGATCCGTCCTGTTCGTGTGCGTGAAGAACGGCGGCAAGTCCCAGATGGCCGCGGGCCTGGCGCGGCAGGTCGCGCCCGACGTCCACGTCGACTCCGCCGGGACCGCCCCGGGCTCGAGCCTCAACGCGCTCTCGGTCGAGGCCCTCGCCGAGGTCGGCGTCGACCTCTCCGGCGAGCAGCCCAAGCCGCTCACCCCGGAGCTCGTGGCGCGCGCCGACGTGGTGGTCGTCCTGGGCCGGGACGCGCAGGTGGCGACCGACGACGGGACGCCCGTCGTGGTCTGGGACACCGACGAGCCGTCGCTGCGCGGCATCGAGGGCATGGAGCGCATGCGGCTGGTGCGCGACGACATCGCGGCGCACGTGCGGGAGCTGCTCGCCCCCTGACCCCGGCGACCTGCGCCCCGTCGGACCCGTGACAGGACCTGTGCCCGTCGGACCCGTGACAGGGCACGAGGCCCCTCCCGGGTTCCGGGAGGGGCCTCGCGACGTGCTGGGACGGGACGGGTCAGGCGGTCGGTGCCGCGCCCCCGGTCGGGTGCCCCGGGCCGTCGCCGTCGGTCGGCTTGTGCAGCACGCTGTCGCGGACGACGCGGCGCAGCACCTTGCCGATCTGCGAGCGCGGCAGGTCGGGCACCACGAACAGGTGCTTGGGCAGGGCGTAGCGTGCGAGCTTCTGCTCGCCCCAGGCGCGCACGGCCGCGAGGTCGATCGGCAGACCGCCCGCCGGGTCGTGCTCCTCGTCGAGCACGACGGCCGCGGCCACGCGCTCGTCCGAGCCCTCGCCCGGCAGACCCACGACGGCCACGTCCCGGATGCCGGGCATGAGACGCAGGTGGTCCTCGACCTGCGACGGGTAGATCTTGAACCCACCGGTGATGATCATCTCCTTGATGCGGTCGACGAGCGTGACCACGCCGTCCGCGTCCACTGTCACGACGTCGCCGGTGCGCAGCCAGCCGCCGTCGAGGAGCTGGTGGGCCGTCTCCTCAGGGCGGTTCCAGTACCCCTGGAAGACCTGCGGGCCGCTGATGAGGAGCTCGCCGCGGACCGTGCCGTCCTCGTCCGGGACGGCGTCCTGCGTCGGGTCGTCCTGGTCGACGACGCGGATGTCGGTGCTCGGGAAGGGCAGGCCCAGCGTGCCGGGGCGCCGGTCGGCCGACACGGGGTTGCCGAGCGCGACGGGCGACGTCTCCGTCATGCCGTAGCCCTCGATGAGCAGGCCGCCGGTCGTCTCCTCCCAGGTGCGCGCCGTCGTCGGGCTGATGGGCATGGCGCCCGCGAAGGCGAGGCGGATCGAGTGCAGGTCCACCGGCTTGCCCGCCTTGCGGGCCGTGGCGGCGGCGGCCGAGATGCGGTCGAACATGGGCGCGACGCCCGGCAGGAACGTCGCGGGGCGACGCTTCTGCGCGGCCAGGACCGAGTCGGCGTCGAACTTGGGGAACGCGACGAGTGTCGCGCCGATCCGCACGCCCAGGGTCAGGCAGAACGTGAGCCCGAACGCGTGGAAGAACGGCAGGACGCCGTAGATGGTCTCCTCGCCCTCGCGGAACGACGCCCACGCCTGGCCCTGCACGGTGTTCGCGACGAGGTTGCGGTGCGTCAGGACCGCGCCCTTGGGCGTGCCCGTGGTGCCGCCCGTGTACTGGAGGAGCGCGACGTCGTCGGCCGTGGGCTGGGGGGTCGACGGGTCGAGCGGTCCGGCGCTCGCGACGAGCCGGTGCCAGTCCGGGACGCCCGCGGACGCCGGGCCGCGCAGCGCGGACTTGAGGGTGCGGGCCGTCTTGACGGGCAGGTGCAGCGCGACGCGCTTGACGAGCGGCAGGTCACGGACGACGTCGACCGACACGACCGTGCGCAGCTCGGTCCCGGCCTTCGCGGCGAGGACCGTGGGGACGGCCTTCTGCCACACGAGCGCGACCGTCGCGCCCGAGTCCGCGAGCTGGTGGGCCAGCTCGTCGGCCGAGTAGGTGGGGTTGTGCTCGACGACCACGGCACCCAGCCGCAGCACGGCGTTGAACGCGACGACGTGCGACGAGCTGTTGGGCATGACGAGCGCGACCCGGTCGCCGCTGCGCACGCCGAGGGCGGACAGGGCGCTCGCGGCGCGGTCCACCTGCTCGGCGAGCCGCGCGTACGTGGTCGTGGCGCCGAAGAAGTCGACCGCGACCCGGTCGGGCCAGCGGGCAGCTGCTCGGGCGAGCGCCGCGGTGACGGGCTCGTCGGGGACGTCGACGGTCGCGGGAACCCCTGGGGAGTACCGACTCAGCCAGGGCTGCTTTGCCAAGGTGTTCACTACTACACCGTAACCTACGGATGCGTAGGTTATGTGTGTGGTGCGTGCGGAGAGGCTCGACGAAACCTGGGAGAGAACTGGTCGCCACCCGGAGGGAACCTCTGCGCCGCCCGCTGCGTGTTCCGATCGTGACGACGATGCACCGGCCGCGACCGACCGACCCCCGGGCAGCTCCCCCGGCAGCCAGGGGCGGGCTGCGGGACGCCCTGCGCAGGGCGTCGACCGGTGAGGTCGCCGCCGCCGGGATCCTGGGCACGTCGCTCCTGGTCCTCGCCCTGGCCTGGCTCCTGCCGCGCCCCGGGCCGGCCGTGGTCGTCGGCCTCGCCGCAGGAGGCGTCTGCGCCATCATGGCGTGGTGGCACCTCGCGCCCCGGCGGGCGGCGGTGAGCGGGGCGCACATCGTCCTGACCGACGACGACAGGGGATGGCTCGTGACCCGCAGGCCGCTGGGGATGCTCCTCCTGGACGGCTCGTGCCTCCCGGCCGGCGGGCAGCGGCGCGCTCTCGCCGAGAGGGTGGTCCGGGCCCACGTCACCGGCGCGGCAGGCCGGGTCGAGTCGCTCGCGCTGCTCGACCGGCTCGTCGCGGTCGAGCGGCTCTCGGACAGCCGCTCCCTCGGCGCCCACCGGCGGGACGGCCTCACGCCCGAGCGGCAGGCCCTCCTGGTCCGGCACGCCCACGACGCCCTGGTCCGCGACGTCGAGCTCGTCGAGACCCGGCGCTCACCGCGCCCGCGCGCCGTCGTCCCGCCGCTCCGCTGCGTCGCCGCACGACGGGAGCCCTGATGGCCCTCGTCCTGCCGCTCGTCGGCGCAGACTCCTTCCCGGGACCCGGCAGCACCACGCTCGGCACCGTCCCTCCCGACGACGCCGCGTCGGACCGCTTCGACGCGGAGTTCGACGACCACCGGGCCGCCGAGCACCCCGGGATGCTGCACGCGACGAGGAACGCCGAGTTCACGGCCTTCATGGCGCGGGCCGTCGACCCCCTCCACCGCATGGCCTACCTCCTGAGCGGCGACCAGCACCGCGCCGAGGAGCTCACGCAGCAGACGTTCGAACGGACCTACCGGGCCTGGTCCCGAGCCCGTGACGGCGACCCGCTGGTCTACGCACGGCGCATCCTCGCCAACCTGCGCATCGACTCGTGGCGACGGACGCGGCGCGAGGTGCTGGCAGGACCCGAGGACCTCCAGCAGCACGCCGAGGAGCTCGTCAGGGTCCCGGCCGGCCGCCGCGGCGGGCCGGCTCCCAGCGCCGTCGACGACCGCGACCTGGTCGTCCGGGCCCTCCTCCAGCTCCCCCTCAAGCAGCGCCGCGTCGTGGTCATGCGGCACCTGCTGGACCTGTCGGAGGCCGAGGTGTCGGCAGAGCTCGGCATGCCCGTCGGCACCGTCAAGTCGACCACGTCCCGGGCGCTCGCCCGGCTCCGCGCCATCCTCGACGACCCCTCCACGAAGGGCGAAACCTCATGACCGGTCCTCAGGACGACGACCTGTTCGACCGGCTGCACGCCGCGGCGGACGCGGTACCGCCCTCGACGCTCGACCTTCCGGTGGTCCTGCTGACCAGCAGACGCAAGTCGACCGTGCGACGCGCCGTCGCGGGCGCCGCCGCGGTCACGGCCGTGGCCGTCCTCGGCGTCGCGGTCACGAGCGGGGTCCCCGGCGACCTCGCCCGGAACCTCGTCCCCGCGGCCTCCTACCGGGCCCTGAGCACCGAGATCGTGCACGAGAAGGTCGCCCCGGAGGTCACGGCGGTCTCCGAGGCCGCGACCTACGAGCGCCCGGACGGGACGATCGTCCTGGACACGGGGATCGGGACCGGTGCGGACGGCGATCGGTTCATGGTCGTCGCGTCGGTCGAGCTCACGGCCGGGGCACCCTTGCAGATGCCCGTCGACCCGACCCTGGACCGCTCGGACCCCGACTACATCCAGGAGATGGCCGCCCTCGGGTACGCCCCGATGGAGGATCCGCACGTCCAGGTCGTCGTGGGGGACGAGGCGGAGCTCGAGCGCCTGCGCGGCGGGGGGACGCCGACCACGGTCGTCCTCGACGACGTGGCGGGCATGTCGACGATCACGCTCGCGACGGGGACGCAGCTCCTGCTGGGACTCGTCGAGCCGAGCGGCGGGTGGTCCGAGCGGGTCACCTACCTCTCGACCTGGGAGCCGATCCCCGGACCCGACGGCGGCCAGGTCACCTCCGTGGCCGTGCCGACCCTGCCGTTCGTGGGGGAGGACGTCGAGATGTACGTCGTGCGCTCCGACGTCCCCGGCGACAGACCGCCCTTCCGGGCCGCGCTGCAGGTCTCGAGCTCCACCTGGAACGTCGCGGCGTGCAGCGCAGAGGACCCCGGTTGCGCATCGACCTACGACCCGCAGACGGGCGACGTCGTCCGCTCGACCGGCACGACCGACCGCCGGTTCGTGTCGCCCGAGGACAGCGTGATGCTCGAGCTGAGCCGGCTCCCGACGGCGGCGGAGCCGGACGTCATGGCGTTCTGCCTCGGCCTCCGAGGCGAGGCCGTGCCCCGGGGGGCGAACGGGAACGCCCTCCCTGAGGACCTCGGCGTCGATCCCGACGCCTGGCGGCGCTGCCTGCTCGACGTCTCGTTCTCGCGCGCCTGACCGTCGGTGAACCGGGGCGCGTCCGGGCGACCCTGGCGCACCAGGTGGGCCCCGACCTCCCGGGTCGGGCCTCCTGGGTCGCGGCCTCCTGGGTGTGGCAGCCCCTCGGCGGGCCGCCTCGCCGTCAGATCTCGATGAGCCCTCGCTGGTGCGCGATCGAGACGGCCTCGGTGCGTCCCGACGCGTGCAGCTTGGCCAGGACGTTCGAGACGTGGACGCTCACGGTCTTGCCGCTGATGAACAGGCGTTCGCCGACCTGCCGGTTCGTCAGGCCCTGCGCGACGAGCACCAGGACCTCCTCCTCGCGGTCGGTCAGGACCGTCGTCGCACCGCGGCGCAGGCCTGGCAGGTCGAGGCGTCCGCGGCGCGCGAGGTCCCGCAGGGCGGCCATGAGCGGCGCGGCCCCCATGTCGTCGGCCTCCTCGAGCGCCTCGCCCGCCTGGGCCGCCGCCCCGTCGCGGTCGCCGACGGCGAGCAGCGACTGCGCCCAGCGCCACCGGGAGCGGGCGACCTCGTAGCGGTACCCGTAGTCGAAGGCGTTCGTGGCCTCTTCCCAGAGCGACGGGTCGTTGGTGCCCGTGAGGCGGCTGTGCTCGGCACGGGCGCGCACGAGCCACGCGACGCCCTCCGGGCCGAGCCGTCCGCCCCGCGGTCGCCCCCGCAGCGCGGTGGTCTCGGCCTCGGCGAGCAGCGCGTCGCCCTGGGCGACCAGGTCCCCGACGTCCGCGCCGACGAGGCGTCGCTCCTCCGTTGCGTCGGCCAGGGCGGTCAGTGCGAGCGCCGAGATCCAGATCCGGCCCAGGAAGTAGTCGCTCCAGGTGCGGCCCAGGTAGACGATGAGCTCCTGCGCGTAGGTCAGCGCCTCGTCGCGGTGTGCCGACCAGACCAGGGCGTCGACCATGCAGCCGCCCGCGATGAGGGCGATCTGCCCGTCGCGCCGCCATTCCGGCCGCAGGGCGCGAGCGCGCTCGACCACGTCCTGGTCCCCGCGCGCGACGGCCGCGTAGAGCTGCGCGGCCGAGAGCGCGGCGACCGCGCTGGGGGGCATCTGGTCGGGCGACGCGGGGGGCGGGCGGAGGTCGCCCGTGGCATAGCGGACGAGCTCGCTGAAGAGGCGGAGCTCGACCCCGTAGCCGTTCCAGCCGAGCCCGGCCGCGACCGCGTGCTCGAGCCCCGTGTGCGCCTCGACGAGGGCCTGGGCCAGGTCGCCCGAGTAGTAGCGGTTGGCCGCGATGTTGTACCAGCAGCGCATCTCCGTGAGGAGGTCGCCCGCGGCCTGGGCGCGCTCGCGCGCGTTCGCGAGGAGGCCGGCCGCGCGGTCCGCGTCGTCGACCTCCAGCCCCGCGAGCGTCGTGAGGGCGTCGGCCTCGACGTCGGGGGCGTCGATCGCCCGGGCGACCGTGATGGCCTCTTCCGCGGTCTCCCGCGCGACGACGTCCATCTCCGCACGGTCGAGGTTCATCGCGGCGCGGGCACGGGTCGCGAGGGTCCAGGCGCGGTCGCGCGACGGAGGCTCGGCGGGCAGCACCGCGAGCGCCGCGGCCGTGTGCTCGATGACCTCCTCGACCTGCTCGGTGCCCAGGAGGTGCAGGGACAGCACGTGGCGCAGCGACGCCTGGCGCAACGGGTCGTCCGCCGTGAGCTCGACGAGCTTGCGCGCGATCGCGACCGCGCGGTCCGGCTCGCCCGCGCGGCTCGCGGCGGCGGCCGCCGCGACGGCGACGTCGACGCGGTCCTCGCCCAGCAGCTCGGCCGCCTGCGGGACGGCGTCCCACAGCCGGAGGACCTGTTCGAGGTGCCGGAGCTCCTCGGCGGGTGCGAGCACCCTGCCTGCCCGGCGCGCGGCCTCGCGGGAGGCGACGAGCGCCGTCGTCGTCTCGTGCGCGGACAGCGCGTGGTGGGCGCGTTGCGCGGGGGAGCCCAGAGACGGGTCCTCGGTGAGGGCGGCCAGGTACGCGCGGTGCAGCGCGACCTGCTCTCCGGGCAGGAGGTCGGCCGCGATGGCCTCGGCCAGCAGGGCGTGGCGGAACGCGATCTTGCCGCCCTCGACCGTGAGCACGTGGTGGGCCACGGCCTCCCGGAGCGTCGCGTCGAACATCTGGTCGGAGGCCGCGCGGATCAGTGGTGCGCCCGGCGCCCGCAGCCCACCGAGGGAGAAGACGCCGAGGTCCTGCCCGACGACGGCTCGCAGCAGCGGCTCGGCGACGACCCGCCCGGCGAGCGAGGCGATGCGGGCGAGCTGCTGGACGTCGGGCTCGAGCTGTTCGAGTCGCGCGTGCAGGACGTCGGCGAGCGACCAGGGCAGCGCGTCGGCCTGCGGCCCGGCCTCGACGAGCTCCTCCGCGAAGTACGCGTTGCCCTCCGAGCGCTTCATGACCCGCTCGAAGTCGTTCTTGGGCAGCGACCGCCCCGCGACCGCGGCGGTGAACTGCTTGAGCTCGGCCGGGGTGAACGGGTCCAGGGCGAGGTGGTCGACGCGCGGGTGCCGCCGGAGCTCGGCGAGCACGGGGCGCAACGGGTGCCGGCGGTGGAGGTCGTCGGTGCGGTAGCTCGCGACGACGAGCAGGTGGTCGGCGCGCAGACGGGCGACGAGGAAGCGCAGGACGTCGCGGGTGGACGCGTCGGCCCAGTGGAGGTCCTCGATGACGAGGACGAGCGGGGCGCCGGGACGCCCGGGGGCCGTGAGCGCGGCGGTGATGCTCTCGAAGAGCTGGAGCCGGCCGGCCTGGTCCTCGCCGTTGCCGTCGAGGGCCGAGGGCCCGGCGTCGAGGAGCCGCCCCAGGGCGGGCCGGGCGTCGACGGTCTGGTCGACGACCTCGTGCGTGGAGCGGAGCTCGGAGAGGGCCTCGGTGAAGGGGAGGTAGGGCAGGCCGACGTCGCCGAGGTCCACGCAGTGGCTCACGACGACGGTCGCGCCCATGTCGCGCGCGAGCTCGCCGGCCCGGACCAGGAGGCGTGACTTGCCGACCCCGGCGTCGGCGCCGAGGAGGATCGCGCCGGGCTGCCCGGCCGCGGCGCGGCCCACCGCCGCGGCGATCACGTCGAGCTGGTGCTGTCGTGCGACGAAGTGGGCCTGGGAGGGGCGCGGCATGCTGCCCATCCTCGCAGCGGGGTGTGACGCCTGCCACGAAGTTTCCTGATACTCGCCGCCCGGTGTGACGAACCCCTCCTCCGGTCCGGCCGGGAACCGGGGTCCAGGTGGTGCCGAGGGCGGTGTGCGTCCTCGGCTCACCCGACCGGAGGAGGGTCCGGTCATCCGCTCTGACCGGTGCTGCGCGCGTGGGGACTGCGGGTCCTGTGCCCCATGCGGTGGCTCCGGATCCAGTGCATCAGGACGCCCTCGTGGTGGTCGAACTCGCTGCTGAGCTGCTGCTGGCGGTAGGCCATCTCGGCCTCGAACCCCAGCACGTACGTCTCGTTCATGGTCGTCCTCGCTGTCGCGTCGTCGTCGCGGACCTGGTGCCCGCTGTGATCCTCACTCTCGTGCTGAGCGGGCCGGTCGTGCATCGGTCGAGCGGGTAGTTTCTGGGTCTCCACCACCTCAGGCCCGACGGCGTATCCCGCCTGAGGTGGTCTGAGGCGCCTTAGGGGTGAAGCCGCCCGGCGACGGGCCCCGGGGAGGGACGACGGGCGGGCCCTGCGTGCGGTGCGGGACAGCCCTACGATCGGCGACATGTCGATGCCAGGGCCGGACGTCCGGACGTGCTTCGTGGGGGACTCGTTCGTCGCGGGGACCGGTGACCCGACGGCCCTGGGGTGGGTCGGGCGCGTCACGGCGGCCGCGGTCGCGCGTGGGCATCGCCTGACGGCGTACAACCTGGGCGTCCGGGGGGACACGTCCGTGGACGTCGGCGACCGGCTGGCGCGCGAGCTGGCGCCACGGTTGCCGTCCGGGGTGCGCTCCGGGGTGGTGCTGTCGTTCGGGGTCAACGACACGGTCCTGGTGGAGGGACGGGTGCGCGTGACGCCCTCCGGGACCGTCGGTGTGTTCGACAGGTCGTGCGAGGCGGCCGGCGCGGCGTCGGTCCTGCTCGTCGGCCCGCCCGCGGTCGACGACGACGCGCAGAACCTGCGCCTGCTCGGCACGAGCGAGGCGTTGCGGGAGGCGGCGGAGCGACGGGGCGTCCCGTTCGTCGACACGTTCTCGGCCACCGTGCGGAGCCAGGTCTGGCGCCACGAGGTGCGGGACGGCGACGGGTACCACCCCGGTGCGGCGGGCTACGAGGTGCTGGCGGCGGTCGTCGTCGAGCCCTTCCTCGCGTGGCTGGACGAGCGGTTCCGCGACGCCCCGCCACCGGCCCGGCCCGGGCCTGCGGACGGTCGGCGTCCCACCCGTTGCCAACCTGGGGTGCCGGTCGCAGACTGGAATGGACCGGACCCCTTGATGGAGGTGCCCTCGTGACATCGACGTACGACGTGCTACCCATGCTAGGACGCGGCAAGCACCGCAACCCGAAGAAGGGCGCGTGCTTCATGGAGCTCGCGTCGTACCTGGCCGGCGAGCGCTGGAGCGATCATCCCCAGTGCACGCACCCGCTCGTCGCGATGCTCGCGCGGGCGGTCAACGACCTCACGAGCGATGCAGCCCGGCCGCGCCTGGCGATCCTCATCCCGTCCGTGATCGGGCTGCGGTCCGACGACCCGCGCTGGAGCGTGTGGATCTCGCTGCGCGCCGCGCAGACGGCGCTGCCCGTGTCGCCGAGCGACCGTCAGGACGTCCTCGCGGTCGCGATCATCGCGGGCGAGCGCATGCTCGACCAGCTCGAGGGGCGCGAGCCCGGCACCCGCACCCCGGCGTCGCAGGAGGCACTGGACAAGGTGCCGAGGACCGCGGCCTGGGCCGAGTCGTTCTGCAAGGGCTCGCGCCTGCGCCCGGCCCGGTTCGCCCGTGACGCTGCCCCGAGCATCGTCGCCGCCGCGGTCCAGGGGATCTCGGAGGCCGGTTCCCGGGACGCCGACGACGCGCTCCACGAGCTGCTCTCGTCGACGATCGAGGCAGCCCGCGGCTGGGCCGCTGCCGAGCCGGCCGAGCCGCTCGACCCGGCGGACTGGGAGCCGGTCGTGCGGAGCGTCGGGGCACAGGTTTGACGGCGGCCGACGACGGCGGCGCCCCCGGCCTCGAGGAGTCCCTCGACCTGGCGGTGCCGCCGAGCGGTCCCGGCTGCGCCGAGTGCGAGGTGTCCGAGGGCTGGTGGGTACATCTGCGCAGGTGCGCGCAGTGCGGGCACGTGGGGTGCTGCGACACGTCGCCCTCCCAGCACGCCACGGCGCACTTCCGGGAGACCGGCCACCGGCTCATGCGCACCTACGAGCCGGGCGAGGACTGGTACTGGGACTACGTCTCGGAGCAGTCGTTCGAGGGGCCGGACCTCGCGCCGCCGATCGCGCACCCCGAGGACCAGACGACGCCCGGTCCCGCACAGCGGGTCCCCGAGAACTGGCGAGAGCTCATCCACTGAGGACGGCGCGGGCGAGACCGGCCTGACGTCATCGCGACCGGCCCGGCCCCGTCCTCCGCGGGACGGGGCATCGGCTCATCGCGCAGCGGGGAGCACGACGCGGGCGAGCGCGTCGAGCGCCGCGAACGGGTCGTCCGGGCGCTCCGGGTCGGGGCTCGTGGGGACGACCACCACGCTGCTGACGCCGTTGGCCTCGAGCGCGGACAGCCGTGCCCGGACGACGTCGGGGGGCCCGACGATCGCGAGCTGGTCGACCCACTCGTCGGGCATCGCGCGGGCGAAGGCCTCAGGGGTCGCGCTCGCGTCGCGCAGCTCCCGGAACGCGGCCGCGAACGGGAGCGGGTCGATCTGCGCGGTCCAGTCCGCGGCGCCGAACGTGGCCAGTGCGGGCCGGACGATCTCGCGGGCTGCCGCGACGTCGTCGTGCACCACGGCGAGGCTGAACGCGACGAGCGTGTGCTCGGGCGGGGCGCTCGTGCCCGCCGCGCCCCGGCCTCGTCCGACGGCCTCGCGGACCGTCGCCAGGTACTCGGGGGTCACGGGCATGTCGAGGATCGTGCCGTCGGCGACGCGGCCCGCGACCTCCAAGGACCTGGGCCCGCGCACCCCGTTGAGGACGGGCGGCGCCACCGCCGGAGGGCTGTACAACGCAACATCATCGAGTTGTACGTAGCGTCCGTCGACGCTGAGACGCTCGCCGTGCAGGAGGGCGCGGACCGCGCCCGTGGTCTCCTCGAGCAGGGCCAGCGGGCTCTTGGGCCACACGCCGATCTGCCGCATCCACTCGGGCATCCCGTGACCGATCCCCAGCAGCAGCCTCCCGGGGTGGAGCTCCGCGAGCGTCCCTGCCTCGAGCGCGGTCATGGCCGGGCTGCGGACAGCGGCCGGCAGGATCCCGATACCCACGCGGATCGCCTGCGTCCGGGCCAGGATCGTCGCGGCCTGCGCGATCCCGCCCCGGAAGAAGCAGTCCTCGACCACCCAGATCTCGTCGAGGCCGATCTCCTCGGCACGCAGCGCGAACGGCAGCAGGTCGGCGATCGGCAGGTCGCGCGGGACGATCACGCCGAGGCGGGGACGGGGCACGGTGGTTCTCCTTCGAACGGTCGGGCTTCTGGGGATGTCAGGGGGCGACGAGCCAAGCGGGGGAGTCGTCGCAGCTGTCCGGGGCGACGGCGTCGGTCAGGCCACCCGGACCGATCTCCCCGCCACCGAGCGAGATCGGGTCGCCGTCGACGTACCGCCCGCCGTCCCAGACCAGGGTGTCGTCCTCCCACGCGGTGTCGGTCACGGGGAAGTAGGGGAAGTACCGCCCCGTCCCTTCCTGCCCGTCGACGTAGAGACAGCCGTCGACGATCCTCACGACGCCCTCGAGCAGCGCGGCGTCGCCGCCCGTCCCGACGGTGCGGTAGACCGCGGCCGGCCCCAGGGGGGCGGTGGGGGTGGGGGCGTCGTCGGGACCCGGGGCCGCGCAGGCGGCGCCGAGCCCACCGACGGCGGTGACGAGGGCGGCGACGAGGCGTGGGCGCACGGCCCCACCCTAGGCGTGCGGACGGCCGCCGCGCCCGGGCGACGCGACGGCTTTTCCCTGGACTGCCCCGACCCGGCGGGCCTACCGTCGAGGGCATGACCCCTGCAGCAGACGCCTTCGCCGCGCTCGACGACCACCTGCGGCAGGCCGCCGCGCGGGACGAGCTCTCGGGCGTCGTGCTCGTGTCCCAGGACGGCGGGACGCTCTTCGAGGGGGCCTACGGCGTGGCCTCGCGGCGCTGGGGTGTCCCCGTCAAGGCCTCGACGCGCTTCGACGTCGCCTCGGTGACCAAGCTCTTCACGTCGGTCGCGGTCCTCCAGCAGGTCGCCGCGGGGACTCTCGACCTGGATGCCTCGATCCACGACCACGTCGACCTCGACGGCACCCGGATCCCGCGCGAGGTCACGTTGCGGCACCTGCTCTCGCACACCTCGGGCATCGCGGACGACGCCGACGAGGAGGCGGGGGAGTCCTACGAGGCCCTGTGGGTCGACAAGCCGAGCTACGCGGTCACGCAGACCGCGGACTTCCTGCCGCAGTTCGTCCACAAGACCCCGACGTTCCCTGTGGGCGAGGGGTGCCGCTACTGCAACGTGGGCTACGTCCTGGCAGGACTGGCCCTCGAGCACGCCACGGGCCTCACCTACCGCGACTACGTCCGCGAGCACGTCTTCGCGCGCGCGGGCATGACGTCGTCGGGCTTCTTCGACATGCGTGAGGCCGTGCCGGACGTCGCGGAGGGCTGGGAGCCCGTCCGCGCGGACGCGTCCGCCGTCCCGGCGGAGGCCACGCCCGACGGCGCCGCTCGCCCGGGCGAGCGCGGTGCACCCGGGATCGTGGGCTGGCGGCAGAACATCTACAGCTACCCGCCCATCGGGTCGCCCGACGGCGGCGCGCACACGACCGCGGCGGACCTCGTCCGGTTCCTCGACGCCGTGCGCGCGGGCGAGCTGCTGCCGCCCGACCTCACGTCCGCGTTCCTGACCCCGCAGGCCCTGCACCACGAGATCGAGGGCGCGGGGCCGGGAGAGGCCGCGGCCGTGCACTTCGCATTCGGCCTCGAGATCGAGGTGACCGCGGACGGGAGCGTCCGGTCCCTGTCCAAGGACGGGATCAACACCGGGTCGAGCGCGATCGTGCGGCACTACCCGGGGCGGGACGGCGGACCGGGGACCACGGTCGCGGTCGTGTGCAACAGCGAGGACGGCGCCTGGGACCCGATCAAGCGCCTCGACGCGCTGATCACCGGGGCCTAGCGCGCACGGCGTCCAGGTCCCGGCTCGCTCGGCGTCCACCGGAAGGTCGCCATTTTTCCGGAACATCGGGCATCCGCTACGGTGACGCCGCCAGCCGCTGCCCAGGGAGAACACGTGCCGACCGACCCGGTCAACCGCAACCTCGTCTACGTCTTCGACGTCTCCGGCGGCGACCCCGCGCTCCTCGACGACGAGAAGACCGTCCGTACCTGCATCTCCCGGGTCGTCGACCGCGCGGGCCTGACCCCGCTGGGCGAGACGTCGCACCGCTTCGCCCCCCAGGGCTTCAGCATGGCGACCCTCCTGGCCGAGTCCCACCTCGCGGTCCACACGTGGCCCGAGGACGGCACCGCCTACCTGACCCTGACGACGTGCCGGGCGCCCTCGTCGGGCACGTTCGAGGAGGACACGCGCGCCCTGCTGCGCGAGACCTTCGCCGCCGCGGGCGTGAGCGTCCGGACGCTCCTCTGATGGCGCCACGGCCCAAGGCCCGCATGACGCTCGGCAAGCACCTGATCGGATCGCCACCGTGGCGCTCGCTGCCGCAGGGCGTCGTCGTCTACGGCGAGAAGGACCCCGCCGACGGCGTGACCTACCACTGGGAGGAGTGGGAGGTCCTGGGGTACGAGAACCTCGACCTCTGGGTCGAGTACGACCACCACACCCGGGACGTCACGCTCTACCGCCCCGTCGAGTCCGAGGAGGCTCTCGACCCCGCGAGGATGCGCGCAGGGCAGATCGTGACCGTCACGGTCGCCGGGAAGAAGCACCGCACCAAGGTCTCGGAGGTCGGCGTCGGGACCATCGCGTCGCTCGACGGGTCGTTCACCTACGACCTGACCGTGGGGCAGCGCGTCGCCTACGCCGAGCTGCGCACCCAGGACACGGTGCTCTCGCTCGAGAAGTTCGACGACCGCGTCATCGACCTGTACCAGGGCACGGTCCTGGACGTCGCGGGCCAGAAGGCCCACTTCGGCAGGCGGATCGCACCGCGACGGGTCAAGGCCAACCCCGTCGTCGCGTTCGTGCTCGTCATGGTCGCGGGCATCGGCCTCTTCTCCGCGTGCGACGACGACCGTGACGACGACTGCACGCCCCGCACGGTCGAGCAGCGGTACGACGCGAGCGGCGCCCCCGTCCAGACCGAGAACGACACCTGCTACCGCCGTTCGGTCTACGGCGGCGGTGGCGGAGGCCTCGGCAAGTAGCCGGCGCCCCGCGCACGACCCCACCGAGTCCGCCCCCACCACACCCTGGAGCCATCATGAGCCTCGCCGAGCTGCGCCTCGACGCCTTCCTGTCCACGATCGTCTACTCGGTGCTGGGCATCGTCCTGCTGGTCCTGACGATCGTCGTCGTCAACTACCTCTTCAAGCTCAACCTGCACCGCGAGCTGGTCGACGAGCACAACACCGCGTTCGGGATCATGATCGCCGGGCTCGCCGTCGCGATCGGTATCATCATCGCGGGGACGATCCTCTCCTGAGCCAGGACGTGAGCCAGGACGTGAGCGCGGCCGCCGCCGCGGGCGCGACGCCGTCGGGCCCGTCGTCGTCGGCGTCGCCCGGGACGTCCGACGAGCCGCACCCCGGCCGCGCCATGGACCGGCCGACCGTGTTCGCGGCCGCGCTGCTCGTCGCGGTCGGCGGGATCATCTACGAGCTGATCCTCGGCACGGCCGCGTCCTACCTGTTCGGCGACTCGGTCGTCGCGTTCTCCGTCGCGACGGGCCTCACGCTGTTCGGCATGGGGATCGGGTCGCTGCTCGCGACGCGCCTGGCCACGAACCCGGGCCTGAACTTCGTGCGCAACGAGGTCGCGCTCGCCCTGCTGGGCGGCAGCTCGGTCCTCATCCTGTACGCGGCGTTCAGCCTGACCGAGGTGTACTGGCTCGTCTTCGTGCTGCTCTCGCTCGCGCTGGGCGTGGGGATCGGTGTCGAGATCCCGCTGCTCGTGGCGCTGCTCAAGGAGCACGGGCGCGACGAGTCGGTCGGGCTGCTGTCGAAGGTCCTCGCCGTCGACTACTTCGGGGCGCTCGCGGCCTCGCTGCTGTTCCCGTTCGTCATGCTGCCGTACCTGGGGCTCATGCGGACCGCGTACGCGGTCGCGCTGCTCAACGTGCTGGTCGCGGTGTTCATGCTGCGGCGCATGGGCCGTCGCACGCGCTGGACGTGGTTCAGCTGGGCGACGGTCACGTTCCTGGTCGTGTGCTTCGCGGCGTCGAGCGCGATCGAGGGCGCGATCAACACGCGCCTCTACCAGGACCCGGTGCTCCACTACGAGTCGACGGCCTACCAGAAGCTCGTGCTCACGAGCTTCGGTGACGACGTCCGGCTCTACCTGAGCGACCAGCTCCAGTTCTCCTCGCTCGACGAGGCGAGGTACCACGAGACCCTCGCGCACGCGGCGCTCACGTCGGTCGCGGCGCCCGCGTCGGTCGCGATCCTCGGGGGAGGCGACGGGCTGCTCGCGCGCGAGGTCCTGCGCTACCCGGGCGTCCGGGAGGTCACGGTCGTGGACCTCGACCCGGCGGTGACCGAGCTCGCGCGGACCAACCGTCTCGTGAGCGGCCTCAACGAGCACGCGTTCGACGACCCGCGCGTACGGGTCGTCAACACCGACGCGTTCCGCTTCGTGGACAGCACGGACGAGACGTTCGACGCGGTCCTGATCGACCTCGTCGACCCGTCGAACGAGCGCATCGCCAAGCTCTACTCGACCGAGTTCTACGCCATGGTCGCGAACCACCTGCGGCCCGGGGGCGTGTACGCGACGCAGGCGACGTCGTCGTACTTCACCCCGAACGCGTTCTGGCAGGTCGCGGCGACGGTGCGCGCGGGCTCGCCGGGCCGGACCGTGGTGCCGCTGTCGGTCAACGTCCCCTCGTTCGGGGAGTGGGGCTTCGTGCTGTCGCTCCCCCCGGCCCCGGGGGAGGACGGTGCGGTGGGCCTGCCCGACGGCGGAGCGCGCCTCTTCGGCGCCACGCCCCTCCCGGTGGGGCTGCGCTTCCACACGCTCGACTCCCTGCGGGCGACCGCGACGCTCGCGGGCGACCACCCCGGCCCCGAGGTCGACATGAAGCCCTCGACGCTGCTGTCGCCCGTGGTCTACCGGACCTACCAGCAGGACATGTCCCGCTGGCGGTACTGACGCCCGGAGCCCGTCGGACGGGTGCGCTCCGGGAGACCGGTCGCGCGGCGCGTGAACAGCACGTGAAGGTGCCCGGGGGAGACCCACCTGAGGTCGAAATGTCCGGCCTCGGGCGCATAGTGTCTGCTCCATGCCCTTCGTGAACCTCCCTGTCGACCTCGTGAACGTGGCCGCCTCGAGCGATCCCGACCTGGGGGGAGTCGCGGGCTGGGCCGTGTCGCTCATGGAGACGCTCGGCGTGTTCGGCGCGGGCCTCGCGATCGCGCTCGAGAACCTGTTCCCCCCGCTGCCGAGCGAGGTCATCCTGCCGCTCGCGGGCTTCACGGCGAGCCGTGGCAGCTTCAACGTCTTCGCCGCGATCCTCGCGACGACCATCGGGTCGCTCGTGGGCGCGATCGCGCTGTACTACGTGGGGGCGATGGTCGGGCGCGAGCGCACGCGCCGGATCATCGGCTGGCTGCCGCTCGTCAAGCTCGAGGACGTCGACCGCACCGAGGCCTGGTTCCACAAGCACGGCAGCATGGCGGTGTTCTTCGGCCGCATGATCCCGATCTTCCGCAGCCTCATCTCGCTGCCCGCCGGGGTGGACCGGATGCCGCTGCCCAAGTTCGTGCTCCTGACGACCGCGGGCAGCCTCATCTGGAACAGCATCTTCGTGGCCGCGGGGTACGTGCTGGGCGAGAGCTGGCACCTGGTCGAGGAGTACGCGGGCGTGCTGCAGAAGTTCGTGATCGGGGCCGTGGCGCTCGCCGTGGTCGCGTTCGTGGTCCATCGGGTCGCCCGGACGGTGCTCGCGGGCGCACCCCCGGCGCACGGTCGTCGCGCCCGCCCCGCCCTGCCCGACGACGGCGAGCCGGCCCCCGGCGAGGGTGCCACCGAGCGGACCAAGACCCCCACGACGACGCTCGCGCTGCCCAAGGGAGTGTTCGAGCGGTCCGGGGTGTCGGCCAGGCCCTCGGTCGACTGACGGGTCCGGAGCCCTACCGGTCGAGCGGCTGCTCGTCGAGCGGGCCGCGGGCCGGCGCCGACGCGCGGGCCGCCACCTCGCGGGCACCACGCTCGGCGAGCACGCTCCGCAGGAGCCGGATCGTGAGCACCAGCGCCCAGATCACGAGGACGGCCACGGCGGCGACCACGGTGTAGTACAAGAAGATCAGACCCGACACGAGTTCCATCCGGACAACCTAGCGGTCCGACCGGTCACCGGCGAGGCCCTCGGGCGGGCGGTCAGCACGGCGGGACCGCCCGGCACCGGCCGCCACGACGCTCGCGTCGTAGGCTCGATCCCGTGACGACCTCCCCCTTCGCGACCGACAACCCCCTCGACGCCCTCACCCCGGACGCGCTCCGCCGTCGGACCAGCCTCAAGTGGCGCGCCTACGCGCCCGACGTGCTCCCCCTGTGGGTGGCCGAGATGGACGTCGAGCTCGCGCCGCCCGTGGTCGAGGCCGTGACCGAGGCGATGCGGTCGGGGGACACCGGGTACGACTACGGCGACACCTACGCCGAGGCGCTCGCCGCGTTCGCGAAGCGACGCTGGGACTGGGCGTTCGACCCGGCCGCCACGCGCATGGTGCCCGACGTGATGCTCGGGCTCATGGAGATCCTCAAGGTGCTCACGGGGCCGGGCGACGCGGTCGTGGTCAGCACTCCCGTCTACCCGCCCTTCTTCGGGTTCACGCAGAACGAGGGGCGTCGCATCGTCACCGCGCCGCTCACGGCCGACCTCCGCCTCGACCTCGACGCGCTCGACGCGGCGTTCGCCGACGCGACCGGCGCCCGGCTCAACGGGAGCGGCCCGGGCAGCGGTCGCCGCGCGGTGTACCTGCTGTGCAACCCGCACAACCCGACCGGCACGGTCCACACGCGCGAGGAGCTCGAGGGGCTCGCGGCGCTCGCGCGCCGCCACGGCGTGCGCATCGTGTCCGACGAGATCCACGCGCCCCTCACGGCGCCCGGCGTCGCGTACACGCCCATCGTGACCGTGGCAGGGGCCGAGGACGCCATCGCGGTCCTCTCCGCCTCCAAGGCGTGGAACCTCGCGGGCCTCAAGGCCGCCGTCGCCGTGGGCGGTCCCGAGGCGGCCGACGACCTGCGACGCATCCCCGAGGAAGTGGTCCACGGCGTCGGTCACGTCTCCGTGATCGCCCACGCCGCCGCGTTCACGCAGGGGGTGACCTGGCTCGACGCGGTCCTGCGCGGTGTCCGTCGCAACAAGCTGCTGCTGGCAGACCTCCTCGAGGAGCACCTGCCGCAGGTCCGCTACCAGCCCGCGCCGGGCACCTACCTCGCCTGGCTCGACGCGTCCTCCGTCGCGGACGACCCCTACCGGTTCTTCCTCGACCGGGCCAAGGTCGCCCTCAACGACGGCCGGCACTTCGGGCCCGGCGGCGACGGGCACGTGCGCCTGAACCTGGCGACCAGCCAGGAGATCCTGACGGAGGCCGTCCGTCGCATGGGCGAGGCCGCACGGTCGGCCCCCGCGGCCCAGGACGGCTGACGGCGCCTCGCGCCCGCACCCCCACGTACCCCTCGCCCCTCACCCGCCCTCGTCGGCGCCGCCGTCGCCGTCCGGCTCGTGCGGGCGTCGGCGGCGCCCGGCGAGCCGGGTCAGGGGCCGGACAGGAAGAGCAGGAAGAGCCAGAACATCCCGACCCCCGGCGTGACCACCGCGAGCACCAGGATCAGGAGCAGCAGGAGCATCGCGACGAGCGCCCCCCGGACCTCGAGCGTGCCGCGGACCTCGGCCCGCTGGAGCTCGGGGTCGCGGACCGCGAGCCACTCGACGAGCGCCAGGCTGCCGGTCGTCACGATCATCACGGCGATGTACAGGGCGTTGACCGCGGGGTCGTCGGTGCCCTCGTCGGCCAGGAGCTGGGTCGTGAACGGGATGAGGACGATGCTCGCGAGCCACAGGAAGTTGGCCCAGAGGATCGCGGTCGAGTAGTCCCGCAGGTGCTCGAAGACCCGGTGGTGCCCCACCCAGAAGTTCGCGATCACGACGAAGCTGATCGCGAACGCGAGGAACGTCCCGGCGCTGTCCGTGAACAAGGACGCGACCGAGCGGTCCTCCCCGTCCGTGACGAGGTCGACCAACGGCAGCACGAGCAGCGTGATCGCGATCGCGATCGCGACCGCGGCGTCGGTGAAGTTGACGAGGCGGTCGAGCCCTCGGTCCGTGCGGATGGTCGGCATGGGCGCCTCCTGCGGTGCCCCTCCACTCTAGGAAGGCCGACACGTTCCGGCGCGGCGGAGGTCCGGCCGCCGGTCGCGCCGTCGGTCGCGCCGGCGGAGAACGTGTGCCGGTCCGGAGGAGATGCGCGAGCCGTGGCCGCGCTCCCGCACGGGCGTGGGCTAGCCTCGCAGGCGGGCGAGGATGCCCGGGTCAACTCTTCCGCCGGCCGTCGGCGGACCGTCTGCCGCAGGGCACCGAGGGGGAAGCACGTGGGTCGCACGCAACAGGTCGGCAGGCGCGTCGGGGCGCGACGTCCCGGACGCCCGACGCGTTCACGGCGGGCGCTCGCGGCCGCACCGACCTCGCTGGTGGTGCTCGCCCTCACCCTGACGGCGTGCACCGAGGAGGCTCCCGGCCCCGAGGCGGCCGCCAAGGAGCTCGCGGCCGCGATCGCCGACGGCGACTTCGGCGGGGTCGCCTTCTCGCAGGCGAACATCGACGTCCCCGCCCACCGGGACGCGGTGCTCGAGCCCCTCGCCGCGATCGACCACACCGTCACGCTCGAAGGGGTCGAGGTCGCGACCGAGGGCGACGACGAGGGCAGGCGTGCGACGGCGACCCTCGCCTACACCTGGGACGTCACCGACACCACGCCGTGGGAATACGAGACGTCCGTCGACCTGGTGCTCCAGGACCCGCAGGACGGCGACGGACCCCAGGAGTGGGCCGTCGTGTGGGAGCCGGACGTGCTCCTGCCGGACCTCCGGGACGGCGACCGGCTGGCCGTCACGCGCGTCCGCGCCGAGCGCGCGCAGATCCTCGGTGCGGACGGCGCCCCCATCGTCGAGCCGCGCCCCGTGCACCGGATCGGCGTCGACAAGATGAACCTCGACCCCGCACGGCAGGACGCCGTCGCGCGGGCCGTGGGGACCGCCGTCGGGATCGACGTCGAGGCGTACGCGCAGAAGGTCGCGGGAGCGGGGGACAAGGCGTTCGTCGAGGCGATCGTGGTCCGCGCCGACGACACCGCGGGCATCGACCTCGCGGCCGTCCGGGCGATCGACGGCGTGTCGGTCGTCGACGGCGAGCTCGACCTCGCCCCGACGCGCACGTTCGCCCGGCCCATCCTCGGGCGCGTGGGCGACGCGACGGCCGAGGCCGTCGAGGAGTCCGGCGGTCAGGTCGTCGCAGGGGACACGATCGGCCTCTCGGGGCTCCAGCGCCAGTACGACGTCCAGCTCCGCGGGACGCCCGGGATCACGATCAGCGTCGTCGCCGACGGCAGCGCGGGGGAGGACACCGGGCAGGACCTGGACCTCGACGGTGCTCCCGACCCGGTCGAGGACGTGACCGACGTCTTCGCGGTCGAGCCCGTCGCGGGCGTACCGCTCGCCACGGCCCTGCGCACCGACATGCAGGTCGCCGCCGAGGCCGTGCTGGCCGGCGTCCCGTCGGCGAGCGCGATCGTCGCGGTCCAGCCCTCCACCGGGGACGTGCTCGCCGCCG
Organism: Oerskovia sp. 140933; assembly: GCF_059651515.1. Taxonomy (NCBI): domain Bacteria; kingdom Bacillati; phylum Actinomycetota; class Actinomycetes; order Micrococcales; family Cellulomonadaceae; genus Oerskovia; species Oerskovia sp. 140933. The sequence goes on along the minus strand of NZ_JAMXIO010000006.1, from coordinate 100,774 downwards.
CGAGCGGCCCCGGGGGCGACGGGACGTCGACCGCCACGACCGGGAAGTACGCCCCGGGGTCCACGTTCAAGGTCGCGTCGACGCTCGCGATGCTCCGCGCCGGCGTGACCCCGGAGACGGTCGTGTCCTGCACGCCGACCATCACGGTCGACGGCCGTGAGTTCCAGAACGTCCCCGGGTTCCCGCAGGCCGCGATCGGCGAGGTGCCGTTCCGGACCGCCTTCGCCAACTCGTGCAACACCGCGATGATCGCGCAGCGCGAGGCCGTCTCGCAGCAGGCGCTGCACGACGCCGCGGCGGACCTCGGGCTGGGCGTCGAGTCGGCCCTCGGGGCGCCCGGCTACTTCGGGTCCGTCCCGGCCTCGGCCGAGGGCACCGAGCACGCCGCGTCGATGATCGGCCAGGGCAAGGTCGAGGCCTCGCCGCTCGGCATGGCCACGCTCGCGGCGAGCGTGGCCCAGGGCTCGCGGGTCTCGCCCGTCCTGGTCCGCCCCGAGGTCACGCCCGCCGCGGCCGAGGCCCCGGCGCCGTCGGGGCTCACGCCCGAGGAGGCCGGGACGCTGCGCAGCCTCATGCGCTCGGTCGTCACGGACGGCAGCGCCCGGCTGCTCCTCGACCTGCCCGGCGAGGTGGGGGCGAAGACCGGCACCGCCCAGTACGGCGACGGCAGCCTGGCGCACGCGTGGATGATCGCGATCCAGGGAGACCTGGCGGTCGCGGTGTTCGTCGAGACGGGCGACAGCGGGTCCGGCACGGCCGGGCCGCTCATGAAGGCGTTCCTCGACGCCCCCGACGCCGGGGTGGACGGGTGAGGGCGCTAGGCTGACGCACTGGATACCTCGTGGGGGTATCCGTGCCGAGGTGGAGGAACCAGGACATGAGCGACGTGACGGCCCGCGAGGAGCGGGCGACCCGACGCACCCGGCGGACCGTCCCCGGCCTGACGGTGTGCCGGCTGTGCGCGGGCGAGACCCTCGGCGCGTCCGACCCCCGCCCCGGCGGACAGCTCGCCCGCGTGGAGGCCGTCGCCGCGACCGGCGACGCCGCACTGACACTCGTCGACTGCCTCGACGCGTGCGAACGTGGTGACGTGGTCGTCGTTCGACCCGCCCCGGCCGCCCGTACCGAGCACGCACCCGTCTGGTTCGAGCGGTTGGCCGGCGACGCGCCGAGCGCCTCGCTCCACCGCTGGGTCCGGGCCGGAGGCCCCGGCCGGTCCCCGGTCCCCGAGGACCTCGCACGGCTGCGCATCGACGCTCCCTGACAGGAGGCGCGGCGCGGGCCCCGGCAGAAGAGCCGTCGGGCAGGGCGCCGGGGAATAGACCGCGTGCCCGACGACGTTCCTTCCTCGGCTACCATCGGTAGCCGTGGGCGACGATCGCCTGCACCGCCGGTCCTCGGGCCGGCCCGAACGGGAGTCGAATCCTTGCTGAACCGGTGGTCCTTCACCGCGCGCCGTGACGTCGATCTGCGACGAGTCGCCAGCGCGCTCTGTTGTTGACCCACTGAGACGCCGGGCCCCCGGGCCCGCACCAGCAGTCCTCCCCACCCCCTGACGTCGGCACACCGCCGCGCCCCCGCACCGCGGGGCGTGCCATCGTGCGCCGTGACCCAGGTGCGCCGCCCGCGGGCGGCGCGCTCCGGCGTCGGGCCCCTCCCTCCGGGCCGGGACGACTGCGCTCCCTCCCCCTCGCGACCCTCGCGATCCCTGGGCACCCCACGTGCCCACGACGAGAAAGCAGAACCGTGCCCACCTCCTCCTCGCAGTCCGCGGCCACCACCGCGCCGGAGACCCCGACCCCGAAGACCAGGCGCCGGCTCAAGGCCCCGTCCTTCACCGTCCAGATCCTCGTCGCCCTCGGCCTGGGCGTCCTGCTCGGCTGGGTCGCCCTGTCGATGGGCCCCGCGTCCGGCGCGGGCACCCCCGACGAGGTCCCGAACTGGCTGACCACGACGCTCGACACGATCGGCTCGTCGTTCGTGACGCTGCTCAAGGCGATCGTGCCGCCGCTCGTGTTCACCGCGATCGTCGCGTCGATCGCGAACCTGCGGAACGTCACCAACGCGGCGCGTCTCGCGGGCCAGACGATCCTGTGGTTCGCCATCACGGCACTGATCTCCGTCGTGATCGGGATCGGCCTGGGCCTCGTGCTCCAGCCGGGCGCCAACACGACGCTGTCCACCGCGGACGGCAGCGAGCCCGGCCGGTCGGGCTCGTGGCTCGACTTCCTCAACGGGTTCATCCCGAGCAACTTCCTGGGCATCGGCGCGGGCACCCGCCTCGAGTCGGCAGAGGGCGCGGTCACGGGCGCCACGACCTCGATCTCGTTCAACGTGCTGCAGATCGTCGTCGTCGCGCTGGTCGTCGGCATCGCGGCGCTCAGGTCGGGCAAGAAGGCCGACCCGTTCCTCGCGTTCAACCGCTCGGCGCTCTCGATCATCCAGACCGTCCTGTGGTGGATCATCCGCCTCGCGCCGCTGGGCACCCTGGGCCTCATCGGGTACGCGGTCGCGACCTACGGCTGGGACCTCCTGTCGCCGCTCGCGACGTTCGCCGCCGCGATCTACATCGGCCTCGCGCTCGTGCTGTTCGTCGTCTACCCCGTGATCCTGCGGACCAACGGCCTGAAGATCACGAGCTACTTCAAGGGCGCCTGGCCCGCGATCCAGCTCGCGTTCGTCTCCCGCTCCTCGATCGGCACCCTGCCCGTCACGCAGCGCGTGACCGAGCGGAACCTGGGCGTCCCGCGCGAGTACGCGTCGTTCGCGGTGCCGCTCGCCGCGACGACCAAGATGGACGGTTGCGCCTCGATCTACCCGGCGATCTCCGCGATCTTCATCGCCCAGCTCTTCGGGATCGACCTGTCCTTCACGGACTACCTGCTCATCGCGTTCGTGTCCGTCGTGGGATCCGCGGCGACCGCGGGCCTGACCGGCGCGATCGTGATGCTGACGCTCACGCTCTCGACGCTGGGCCTGCCCCTCGCGGGCGTGGGCCTGCTGCTCGCGATCGACCCGATCCTCGACATGGGCCGCACGGCGGTCAACGTCGCGGGCCAGGTGCTCGTGCCGACCGTCGTGGCCAAGCGCGAGGGTCTGCTCGACCTCGAGCAGTACGAGGGCGTCAACGTCGAGGACCTGTTCACGGACGACGAGGACGAGTCGGCCGACGAGACCGGGGCGGACGAGCCGTCGGCCCCGAGCGCGGACGAGGAGCTGGTCGGGGCGCGCTGACCCACCGTCCCCGCCCCTCCCGCCGAGTGCGGAGCACGTGTCGTCGATCGCCTCGACGACACGTGCTCCGCGCTCAGCGTCCGGGGAGACGTTCCGCGGGCGAGCCCTCGGCGTCGAGCCTGGCCACGAGCCGGGTACCGGCCACCTCGCGGTAGGACATGTCGAGCAGCTCGGCCACCTCCTGCCAGTCGACCGGCGCCGCCGCGAGGTCGAGCCCGAGCCAGCCCGCCGGGCCGTAGTACGCCGGCAGGTAGAACCGCGGGTCCTGGGACAGCGCCGTGAGCTCCGCCGGGTCCACCTTGACGAGCACCGAGTCGGGGTACTGCCTCAGGGGTGTCCCGGGCGCCGCCTTGGTCATGCCGCTGAAGACCGCGAAGAGCAGCCGGGCGCGGAACGTCACGCGGCCGTGCGAGACCCGTTCCTCGGTCCCCGGGAACGCGAGCGCGAGGCGACGCACCTCGACGAGGTGGGCGGCGGCGTCGGGCAGGGCGGGGCGGGGCGGCATGACACCCAGCGAACCACGCCCCGCCCACGCGCACCCGCACGGGCGGGTCAGACCTCCAGGACGACCTTGCCGCGCACGTGCCCGCCCGCGACCAGCTCGACCGCCTGCGCGGCCTCGGCCAGCGGGAAGCGCGCCGAGATCTCCGCCGTGAGGAGCCCGGCCTCGGCGAGCGCGAGCACCTCGGCGAGCGCGCCCTTCTGGGACACCTTGCTCGCGATCCCGGCCGCGAGCGACTCCTCGGACTCGACCAGGGTCACGGCGCGCGGCGTGCCGTCGCGCTCGAGCCCGACGGCGCCCAGCAGCTCGACCGTCTGGCCGACGGTCTCCGCCGACCCGACCGTGTCGACGACGGCCGTCACGTCCGCGAGCCCGTCCGCCAGCGCACGGACCGCGTCCACGAGCCCGGGGCCGTAGGCCACGGGCGTCGCGCCCAGGTCCCGCACGTAGTCCAGGTTGCGCTCGGACGCCGTCCCGACGACGCGCGCACCGAGCGCCCTCGCGATCTGCACCGCGGCCGACCCGACGCCGCCCGACGCGCCGTGGACCAGCACCACGTCCTGGGCGCCGACCCCGGCCTGGACCAGTGCCGAGAACGCTGCGGACGCCGCGACGGGCAGCACCGCAGCCTGGTCGAACGGCACGTTCGCGGGCTTGAGCCGTGCCTTGGCGGCCTTGACGAGCGACCGCTCGCGCTGCGCGCCGGTGCCGCTCCACACGACCTCGTCGCCCACCGAGAACCCGTCGACGCCCTCGCCGACGGCCTCCACGACCCCCGCCGCCTCGAACCCGAGCACCTGCGGGAGCTCGTCGTCTCCGCCGAACCGACCGGCCAGCTTCTTCACGTCGGCCGGGTTGACCCCGACCGCACGGTTCGCGACGACGAGCTCGCCCTCGCCGGGGGCCGGGACGGGCTCGTCGCCGGCACGCAGGACGTCGACCCCGCCGTGACGGTCGTAGAAGATCGCGGTGCTCATGGGTCTACCTCTTCGAGATGCGGGGGCGCTGGGGGGAAGATGTGCGGTTCACGCGAAACCGGCTTTCCACTCTTCCATCCCGGGCGAGTCCTGTCATGCGCGTCGTCGGACCGTGACCTGGGCCGGTCGTCGCCCGTGGACCGCTCCCCGGAACCCTCGCGGGGCGCGGACGCCTCCGCGGACGAGGTCCGCGACGGCCCGGGCCAGGAGGACGAGGGGCGGGGCGCGCAGCGGCCGCGAGCCGCGCCACCCCGCGCGAAACGCCCCGTCCGTCACCCGACGTCAGACCTCGGTCCGCCGCGCGCGCCCCCCGTCCACGGGCGGGCGGGCCGGGCGCGGAGGTGCGGGGCGCCGTCGGGCAGCCAGGCCACCCGAGGAGCAGCGCCCGGCGTGTCGGACGTCACGCAGCGATGAGTTTCGGTCCCCGCGCAGGTCCCAGCCCCGACGACACCGCGTGACACCGCGTGACACCGACGACGCCGCCGATGCAGGAGGACGACGACATGACCCAGCTCGTGAAGGTGCAGAACTTCAACGTCTCGAGCGACGGGATCGGAGCGGGCGAGGACCAGACCCTCGACAGACCGTTCGGCCACGTCGACCCGCAACGGCTGTTCGCCTGGGCGGGGGCCACCGCGAGCTGGCCCATGCGCACCGCTCCCGGCGGCAGCCGGGGGCTCGACGACTACCTGACGCGCGACTACCCGCACGGCATCGGTGCGGAGATCATGGGGCGCAACAAGTTCGGCCCGCAGCGCGGGCCGTGGCAGGACCACGAGTGGCAGGGCTGGTGGGGAGACGAGCCGCCGTTCCGCACCCCGGTCTTCGTCATGACCCATCACGTCCGCCCGTCGTTCACGCTGTCGGACACCACGTTCCACTTCGTCGACGGCGACCCCGCCTCGGTCCTGGACCTCGCCCTGGACGCCGCGCAGGGCCGCGACGTCCGGATCGGCGGCGGGGCCACCACGATCCGACAGTTCCTCGACGCGGACCTGATCGACACCCTGCACGTCGCGGTCTCACCGCTCGAGCTCGGCTCGGGCGTCCGTCTGTGGGAGTCGCCCGACGAGCTGCTCGACCGGTTCCACCTGGACGTCGTCCCGAGCCCGAGCGGGGTGGTGCACCACCTGTTCTGGCGGCGCTGACCGCCTCCCCGGGCCACCCGACGTGAGGTCCGTGGCGCGCCGTGCGGGAGGCGGCCCGACCACCCCGTGGTGCAATCGAGGGATGGACCCCCGTGCAGCCCTCGAGCACGTGGCCGCCCGCGCGCTCGACGGGCCGCCCGTCCACGAGGGTGCCCGGATCGCGCTGCACTTCCACCCCGACGCCGACCTGCGGGGCGAGCCGACCCTCGGGCGCATCCTCGACGACGGCGCGTACCTCTCGCAGTTCGCGACCGGGACGAGCAACGGCGGTCTCACCGCGGCGAGCCGCGGCGACCGGTGGCGCTGGGAGCAGCGCATCTTCGGCGGGCTGTACGACGACGTCCCGGTGCGCGAGCGTCCCGTCTACGGGGCCCTGACGCTCGACGACGACCCGTACGGGCCCGCCCCCCGGTTCGGGTCGGCGTGGTTCCGCCTGCGCCGCCAGACCCTGGACCGTGCGACGTTCGCCTACCCGGACAGCGTCCTCGAGCCCGAGGCGTTCGGCGTGGCGCAGCGGATGGGACTCGTCGAGCTGCTCCGGGCGAGGCCGGGGAGCGACCCGCTGGACCGCTACGTCGAGGCGCACGTGCACGGAGGGGTCGCCGTCCCGGGTGACGTCGAGGCCCTCGTGCTCGACCCGTCCTACCGGGAGGTGCTCGGCGAGGCGCTGCGGGGGACCGACCTGGCGGTCGAGTGGCACCCGGGGTACGTGGTCGACGTCGACACGATCGCCCGGCACGCCGACTACCGGGGTGCCGACGTCGTCGGGCTGGCGGCCCGGGTCGCGGAGGACGGGGTCCTCACGCCCGCGGTCCTCGGGCGTCGGCGAGGCGCACCGGGCATCGACCCCCAGGCGCTCAAGCGCGTGTGGCACTGCCTGGCCCGGTTCGGGCGCGCGGCCGCCGCCGCGGTGCCCGACCCTGCCCCGGGGCCGTCGTGACGGGCGCTCCCGGGGTGGGCGACGCCGTCGTGCGGGCGCGGTTGCTGGCACTGCGGGACGAGGCCCTGGCCCGCCAGGAGGCGCTGCGCGGCGAGGTCGCCGGGATCGTCGAGGCCTCCAAGGACTCGAACGCCGACGACGAGCACGACCCCGACGGCGCGACGATCGCGTTCGAGCGCGCGCAGGTCGCGGCGCTGCAACGGCTCGCGGCGCAGCAGGCGGCAGAGGCCGACGCCGCGCTCGCGCGGCTCGACGCCGGGACGTACGGGACGTGCGAGACGTGCGGGCGGCCCGTCGGGGAGGGGCGGCTCGAGGCGCGCCCGACGGCGCGGCGGTGCATCGTGTGCGCGTCGGCCGCGCGGTAGACGGGCCGAGGCGGACCGGTGGGTCCGCCTCGGCACCGTGTCGCGGACGCCCTACTTGTGGGGCACGCCCGCGATGAGCCCACCGTCGACGATGAACTCGGAGCCGGTCGAGTAGCTCGACTCGTCGCTCGCGAGGAACAGCACGAGCTGCGAGACCTCCTCGGGCTCGGCGGCGCGGCCCAGCGGGATGTGGAGGTCGTCCGAGCTGATCGTGGCGGTCATGGGCGTCTTGATGAAGCCCGGGTGGACCGAGTTGACGCGCACGCCCGACGGTCCGAGGTCCAGGGCGACGGACTTGGTGAGCCCGCGGACACCGAACTTCGACGCGACGTAGCCGTGCAGGCCCGCGCTGCCGCGCATGCCCTCGACCGACGAGATGTTGATGATCGACCCGCGTCCGGCCTTCGCCATGATCGGCGAGACGGCGTGGATCCCCAGGAACGTGCCCGTGAGGTTGATGTCGATGATCTTGCGCCACATCTCGGGCGTGAACTCGGTGATGCCGGCGGCGTTCGCGATGCCCGCGTTGTTCACGAGGACGTCGATGCGCCCGAACGTCTCGAGCGTGAAGGCGACGGCCGCGGCCCAGTCCTCCTCCTTGGTCACGTCGAGGTGGACGTAGGCGGCGTTCTCGCCGAGCTCGGCGGCGAGCGCCTCGCCCTTGGCGTCGTCGAGGTCGGCGATGACGACCTTGCCGCCCTCGGCGACGAGCGCCTTGGCGTGGGTCACACCCATGCCTCCGGTTCCTCCGGTGACGATGGCGACCTTGTTGAAGACACGGCCCATGGTGGGGCCTCCTTTCGGTGTGCCCGGGGTCGGGGAACCCTCGTGGGGTGCCCGACGGCGGAGCGTGCGGTGGGTGGTGCCGCCCGCCTGGGCGGTGGGTGCGCCGGGTCAGTTCGGCGCGGTCCACCAGGGGGCGAGCGACGTGCGGGTGATCCGGGGGAAGAACCCCGGGTCGCGGGGGGCGGGGGTGGCGAGCCACGCCTCGAGGGCGCCGACCGAGCCGAGCGCGACGTAGCAGGCGTACGCGCGGGCGGCCTGCTCGACGTCCGTCTGCTCGGCGTCGCAGGGCAGCGGCATGAGGTGCGGGCGCTCCAGGAGGAAGGCGCGCAGGGTCTCGGAGAAGTGCTCGGCGAGGAGGCGGAACAGGGGGGCGCTGAGGCCGCCCTGGAGTGCGCGCTCGTAGATCGCCGTGTGTGCGTCGACGTGGCCGACGAGCGCCTGGGTGATGGTGTCGACGAGCTGGCGGGGGTCGGTCCTCGGGGGGGCGTCGGGCCCGGTCGCGGGTCCGGGCGGGAGGCCCTGGGCCGCGGTGTAGAAGTCGTCCCGGATCTCGTCGAGCTCGGTGCGCAGGATGCTCGTGAGGAGGTCGGCGGGGCTGCTCGCGTGGTCGTAGAAGGTCGCACGGTTGATCCCGGCGTGGGCGGAGACCTGCGAGACCGTGAGCTCGTCGATGTCCTGCTGGGCGGCGAGCTCGAGGACGGCTGCGCGGAGTGCTGAGCTGGTGCGCTCGGTACGGGGGTCCATGTCGCCTTTTCTGGTGCGTGGTGGGTGCTGCGGCCGCCTCTCCGGGCGGCGGAACGAAGTGACACTTCGACAGTACGCTCGTGCCAGAAGTTAGGCAACACGTGTCGCTTATCCTCCTCGGAGGGCCACCGAGCGCACGCCGGACCTCCCACCTACCGTGGAAGGAGCGGGCTGGGTCCGGCGGCACGACGGCGTCGGTCCGCCCGGTGGGCGTGCCGACCGACCCGCCCCCGTCCTGCCAGAGGAACGAACATGTCCGGATCGAACCGTGGTGCAGAGTCCGAGGAGCGCGACGTCGTCGCCATGAACCCGTTGTTCTCCCGACCGGGGGAGGCGACCGAGCTTCCGCGCAACGTCCTGCCGCCGGGGGAGTCCTTCCCCGAGACGGCCGACCAGATCGTCCACGACGAGGCGATGCTCGACGGCAACGCACGGCTCAACCTCGCGACGTTCGTCGGGACGTGGATGGATCCCTACGCGCAGCGTCTCAACGCGGAGACCGCCGACAAGAACATGATCGACAAGGACGAGTACCCGGCCACGGCGGCGATCGAGACCCGGTGCTGGAAGATCCTCGGCGACCTGTGGAACGCGCCGGACCCGGCGAGGACGATCGGGACGTCGACCATCGGGTCGTCCGAGGCCGCCATGCTGGGCGGGCTCGCGCTCAAGCGCCGCTGGCAGCACGCGCGCCGGGCCGCGGGGAAGCCGACCGAGAAGCCCAACCTGGTCCTGTCGAGCGCCGTCCAGGTCTGCTGGGAGAAGTTCTGCAACTACTGGGACGTCGAGGCCCGCTACGTCCCCATCTCGCTCGAGCACAAGGTGCTCGACGGGTTCGAGCTCGAGAAGTACGTGGACGAGAACACGATCGGCGTGGTCGCGATCCTCGGGGTCACGTACACCGGGGCCTACGAGCCGGTCACGGAGATCGCAGCGGCGCTCGACCGCATCCAGGCAGCCACGGGGCTCGACATCCCCATCCACGTCGACGGCGCGTCGGGCGCCATGATCGCGCCCTTCCTCCAGCCGGACCTCGTGTGGGACTTCCGGGTGGACCGGGTGGCGTCGATCAACACCTCGGCCCACAAGTACGGGCTCGTGTACCCCGGGCTCGGGTGGGTCGTCTGGCGGGACGAGGGCGTGCTACCGGAGGACCTCGTGTTCTCCGTGAGCTACCTGGGCGGCGACATGCCGACGTTCGCGCTCAACTTCTCCCGGCCGGGCTCGCAGGTGCTGCTCCAGTACTACCTGTTCCTGCGCCTCGGCCACGACGGCTACTACAAGGTGCAGAAGGCGTCGCAGGACGTCGCGCTGTACCTCTCGGGCGAGATCGCGAAGATGCCGCAGTTCGACCTGTGGAACGACGGGAGCGACATCCCGGTCTTCGCGTGGAGCCTCACGAAGGGCTACACCGACAAGTGGACGCTCTACCACCTGTCCGAGCGGCTGCGGACCAAGGGGTGGCTCCTGCCGTCCTACCCCATGCCCGTGGACCTCGAGGACCTGACGGTCCAGCGCATCGTCGTCCGCAACGGTCTGAGCCGGGATCTCGCGGCCAGCCTGCTCGGCGACATCCGGACCGAGGTCGCGTTCCTCGACGCGCTCGAGTCACCCATGCCGGTCGAGGCCGTGAGCAAGGGCTTCCACCACTGACGGCTCTCCGGCTCGACGCCGAGCGTGCAGTCCGGGTCGTCCCCCAGGCACGGGGAACGACCCGGACTGCACGCTCGGCGACCGGGTACCGGCCCGCCCGACGTCCGGGAGGTCAGCCCGCGAAGCGCTCCCCGCGCTCGACGACCCGGCCCGCTCCGCGCCCACCGGCCGCCGCACGGTCCCACGTGTAGACCTCGGTCCCGGTCACGAACACGTTCTCGGCGCGCGACGTCACGTCGAGCGGGTCACCGGACCAGATCACGACGTCGCCGTCGAGCCCGGGGCGCAGCGAGCCGACGCGGTCGTCGAGCCCCAGGAACGCGGCAGGGTTGGTCGTGAGCGCCTGGATCGCGACGTCGCGGTCCAGCCCCTCCTTCACGGCGAGCGACGCCTGGTGCACCAGGAAGTTGATGGGCACCACGGGGTGGTCGGTCGTGATCGCGACGCGCACCCCGGCCCGCGCGAGAGCGCCCAGGCTCGCGATGTCGCGGTTGCGGAGCTCGATCTTGGAGCGCGACGTGAACAGCGGGCCGAAGATGACGGGCACGTCACGCTCGGCGAGGACGTCGGCGACCGCGGCGCCGTCGGTCCCGTGGTTGATGACGAGCCGGTAGCCGAACTCGTCGGCGAGACGCAGCGCGGTCGCGATGTCGTCGGCGCGGTGCGTGTGCTGGTCCCAGTAGAGCTCGCCCGCGAGCACGCGGCCCAGCGTCTCCTTGGCGAGGTCGCGCTCGAACGGCTCGCCCTTGGCCTGCGCCGCGTCGCGCTTGGCGACGTAGTTCTGGGCGTCGACGAACGCCGTGCGGATGACGTTCGCGACGCCCAGGCGCGTCGAGGGGAGCTTCTTCTGGTCGCCGTAGACGCGCTTGGGGTTCTCGCCCAGCGCCGACTTCACCGACACGGCCTCGCGGATGACCTGCTCGTCGACGGTCCGCCCGCCCCAGGTCTTGATCGCGACGGTCTGGCCGCCGATCGGGTTGCCCGAGCCGGGCTTGATGACGGCCGACGTCACGCCGCCCACGAGCGCGTCACGGAAGCCCTCGTCCTCGATGTTGATGGCGTCCAGGGCGCGCAGCGCGGCGCCGTTGGGGTCGGTCATCTCGTTGGTGTCGTTGCCGGCCCAGCCCTCGGCCTCCTCCATGACGCCCATGTGGCCGTGCGACTCGACGAACCCGGGCAGGACCCAGCGCCCCCCGGCGTCGATCGTGCGGACGCCGTCGGGCACGACGACGTCCTGGCCGACGGCCGTGATGACACCGTCCTCGACGAGGACGGTCGCGTTCTCCAGGGGTGCGGAGGCGACGGGGACGACGTAGCCGTTCGTGATGGCGATGCTGTTGCGTGTGGTCATGCGCTCTATCCTCTCCCCGACCGGGCACGACGATCATCAGGGGGCGACATGAGCCGCGCCGCGCACCGTGCGTCACCCCCCGAGCGGCGTCGACGACGCCGCGCCCGCTGGCTGGACACCTGGCTGCGGACGGCACTGGGGATCGGGGTGCTCGTCGGCGTGGTCGGGGGTGTGGGGCTGAGCTCGACCGTGCGTGACCTGGGGCTGGCCCGTGAGCTCTCGGCCACCGGGTCCTCCGCGACGGCGCACGACGCGCGCATACGCGTCGAACCGGGCGGCAGGGGCACGACGATGCTCGACCGCGCCGAGGCCGTGGTCGAGATCCCGGGCGAGGGGGCGGGGGTCGTCACCCGGCTGCGGTCCGTCGACGTCGACACCACGGGCCTCGGGCGCGGCTGGCACGACGCGCCCGCGGACAGTGCGTACGACGGCGAGTTCGAGGTGGTGGCGTCCCTGGGGGAGCCGCCGGTCGCGATGGAGGTGGCGGACCTCGAGCAGGCCCTGAGGGGGAACGCCGTCGACGAGGCGCGCACCGTCCTCGTCGTCGGCGTGTGCTGGACGGCCTTCTGGGGACTCGTGGCCGGGGCGGTCGTCCGAGCGCGTTCGCGGGCCCGTCCGCCGGGTCCCGGAGGCCGGATCCGACGCCGCGTCATGTCCCGCTAGGGTGGTCCCCGTGCTCACCCAGGTCGCCGGTCCGCTGCGTGTCGCGCGCGCTGGCCTCGTCGCGGCACTGGTGCTCGCCCTGGCGTCGCTCGCGCACCGCGCCGCGGGCGGCACGCTCCCGCACCCGCTGATCCTCGTCGCCCTGGCCTCGTTCACGATGGCCGGCGCGACGTTCGCGGCCCGCTTCCGCCTCACGTTCCCGCGCCTCGTCGCGGTGCTCGGCACGGGGCAGGTCGCGCTGCACCACGGCCTGGGGTTCTCCGCGGGCGTCGCGTGCTCCCCGGTCACGGGGGGTCATGCGGGGCACGCCGAGCCGGGGCGGGTCGCGTCGTGCGTGACGGTCGCGCCCCTGCCCGACGGCGTCGCGCACCTCCCGCACGACGCCACCACCGGGGTGTGGATGGTCCTGGCGCACGTGCTCGCGACCCTGGCCGTGGCCCTGGTCGTCGCGCACGGCGAGCGTGCGCTGGGCCTGCTGCTGGCGTGGCTCGCACCGCGTGGCGCCCTGGCCGACCTTCTTCCTGCGCTGCCGGTCGTGCACCGGCTCCCGGCTCCGCTCGCGGCGCCGTCCCGTGCCGCGACCGTCCACCTGCGGATCCCGACGACGCGTGGGCCGCCCGTGCCCGCCCGGCCCGTCGCCCTCCCTTCCTGACCCTGTCCGCGCTCGCGCGCGGGCCATCGACGAGGCCGGTCGCCACCGGGTACCCCTTGCGCGAGCCCACGCCGCGCCTCATCGAGAGCCAGATCATGTCTTCGCAGACCGACCACTCCTTCCCCTCCCACCAGGACGTCCGCACGGGCCCCGCCCGTCGGACCGAGGCGCAGCCGACCCCGCGCCCCCGCGCGGTGGCCCTCGCCCGCCCGTCCGCCCCCGCAGGACCCGTCCGGCTCCTCGTCGCCACGCTCGCGGCCCTGGCCACGCTCGCGGCGACCCTGCTGCTCGGCGTCGTCGGCGCCGTCCCGGCCCAGGCGCACGACCGCATCCTCAGCTCGGACCCGGCCGACGGTGCCCAGCTCGACGCGGCCCCTGCGGCCCTGACCATGACGTTCAGCACCGAGCCCCTCGCGGTCGAGCCGCAGGTCGTCGTGACCGACACGGCCGGGACCGTCGTCGCGCAGGGCGCCCCCACGATCGAGGGGACCTCCGCGACGTTCCCGTGGCCCGCCGAGCTGACCGGTGACACCTACACGGTCGCGTGGCGCGTCGTGTCCTCGGACGGGCACCCCATCGAGGGCACGTTCTCGTTCGCGGTCGCCGCGGCCCCCGAGGTCGTCGAGACACCGGCGACCGAGGAGACCGTGTCCGCGACGCCGTCGGGCAGCACGGACGAGGGCGACGAGACGACGGCGACCGACGTGGTGACCGACGAGGACACCGACGAGGGGCGCTCGATCGCGCCGCTGCTCGTCGGGATCGGCGTGCTCGCCGCGGCCGCCGTGGTCGTCGCGGTGCTGATCGTGCGTCGTCGCCGCCACGACCAGGTCTGATCCGGGTCCGAACCCGGTCTGACGACGCGGCGGAGCGCCTGCCGGCGCGACGCCGGGACGGCCCGTGCGGTGCCTCTCGAGGGCTCCGCACGGGCCGTTCGCGTGCACCGACGGCGACCCGACGGCAGAATGTGACACGAGTCACGTCCTGGTGGTGTATCAGTCCTGCACCACCCCCCTCTGCTTCGGTGAACGCTCGGTCGTCGATGGGGGTCGTGACGGGCGTGAGGGTCGGAGGCGGCCCGTGGCGCGAGCCCCGCAGGGGGGTGCTCACGCGACGGGTCGCCTTCGGCGCGTCCGGGGGCGTCCGCTCCGCCGACGCAGGGAGCCCGCGGCCCCGCCGGCTCCCCGAGACTCAGCGCGGCGGTGCCGTGCTGAGGCGCACCGCGAGCTCGGGCAGCACGACCTCGGGCTCGTGCACGGTCGTCGGGTCCGCGATGAGCGCGATCACGTGCTCGACCGCGAGGCGACCGGTCAGGTGGAACGGCTGGCGGACCGTGGTGAGCGGGGGGGAGCAGTACGCCGCGAGCGCGATGTCGTCCATACCCACGACCGACACGTCCTCGGGCACCCGGCGGCCCATCTCGGTCAGGCCGCGGATCAGCCCGAACGCCATCTCGTCGCTCGCGACGAACACCGCGGTGACCTCGGGCAGACGGCCCAGGACCAGGCCGTTGCGGTAGCCCGACTCGGGGCTCCAGTCGCCGTAGAGCACGGGCGGCTCGGTGCGCCCGGCGTCGTGCAGCGCCGCCTGCCACCCGGCCGTGCGGCCGTTCGCGTCGTTCCACGACGGGGGGCCAGCGAGGTGCCACACGGTCTCGTGGCCCAGCTCCAGGAGGTGCTCGGTCGCGGCGCGCCCCGCGGCGACCTGGTCCACCGCGACGACCTCGGTCGCCGACGACTGCATGCCGTCCACGACGACGGTCGGGGTGCCGTGGATGAGATCGCCCAGCGAGTCGTCGTCACGCACGGGCACGGCGATGACCAGGCCGTCGACACCCTGGTCCAGGAGCCGGTCGACGGCCTGGGCGATCGAGGCGGGGGAGAGCGACGCGGTGCTGGCGGTGCTCACGAAGTAGCCGCCGTCGCGTGCCGCGCGCTGCATCCCGAGCATCATGGCGCTGCCCGAGTAGAAGTCCGTCTCGTGCGTGATGACCCCGATGGTCCTGCTGCGTCCGGTCACGAGCGCCCGGGCGAGGCTGTTGCGGCGGTACCCGGTCTGCTCGACCGCGGCGCGGACCCGGTTGCGGGTGGTCTCGTTGACGTTGGGGTGCCCCGACAGGACGCGCGAGACGGTCTGGGCGGAGACTCCGGCGACGCGCGCGACGTCGGCCATCGCGGGTCCGCGGCCTCGCGGGGGAGCGGCCGTGGTGGTGCTCGGCGCCGGCTCGGACCGCTCGGCCCCCTCGGACCGTGACGGTGGTTCCACGTGCTCTCCTTCGGGCGTGAGGGCCGGTCGCGGAGCGTCGGGCACCTCGGTGTGCGCTGCCACGGATGTGCACCGCAGCGTAGTGGACGCCAACACCGCAGGGCCTTCCGGGCTCCACGTCGCCGTCATCCAACTGTTACATATGTTGACCATAACAGTCAGATCGCGCAGCGAGAAGTGACGGAATCACGCAGACCGAGCATCCACGTGTTGCAAGGGTTGTGATCCATATCAACCCTGTGCCAGAGTGTGCCCCACGCAGACCGCGGCGCCGTCGCCGCTCCATCCTCAGCACAGTGTGGTCAGAAGGAGAGTCATGAAGTCATCGATCATCAAGGCAGCCGGGGTCGCGTCGATCCTCACCCTCACGGTGGGCGGCCTGACCGGCTGCGCGTCCGGCTCGACGTCCGGCGGCGGCTCATCCGAGGGAGACGGCAAGGTCAAGGAGGTCGAGGTCTGGACCTGGGCCGCCGGGTACGACGAGGCGGCCAAGGCGTTCAACGCCTCGCACGACGACATCCAGATCAAGTACACGCAGATCGAGCCGGGCAACAAGGGCGGCTACGACAAGGTCCGCAACTCGATCACCGCGGGCAACGCCCCGTGCCTCGCCCAGGTGGGCTACGAGACCCTCCCCAGCTTCGTCGCCGAGGGCAACGTCGTGGACGTGACCGAGTTCGCCTCGGCCGACAAGGGCCTCTACGCCCCCGCGGGCTGGGCCGGCGTCACGGTGGGCGACAAGGTCTACGGAGCCCCGCAGGACCAGGGCCCCATGGTGCTCTTCTACAACAAGACCGTCTTCGAGGCGAACGGCGTGGCCGTGCCGACCACGTGGGACGAGTACCAGGCTGCGGGCGAGCAGCTCAAGGCCGCGGGCGTCAAGCTCACGGGGACCTACGAGGACTACGACTACTCGGGCTTCGCGTGGCAGGCCGGCGCCCCCTGGTACGAGATCAAGGACGGTGCCTGGTCCATCACGCCCGACTCGCCCGAGAACCTCGACGTGGCCGACTACTGGCAGGGCCTGATCGACGCCGACCTGATCGGAGCGGGCATCTGGAGCGACGAGTGGTCCGCGGGCCTCGGCGACGGCTCGATCGCCACGATCGTGGGCGCGGCCTGGTTCTCCGGCATCCTCAAGGACTCCGCGGCGGCCTCGGCCGGCGACTGGGCCGTGGCCGAGCTCCCGCAGTGGGAGGCCGGGGACGCCAAGACCGGCAACGTGGGTGGCAGCCTCTCGGCGGTCCTCAAGGGCTGCGACGACCCCGAGGCCGCGTGGACCGTGGCCAACTGGCTCAGCACGGACCCGGAGTCGGTCGACGCGCTCATCGAGGGCGGCGGTGTCTACCCGGCCTCGCTCGCGGGCCTCGAGTCCGACCTCCTCACCTCGGGTGACGACTACTTCGGCGGCCAGGTCGTCGCCGACGTCTTCAAGACCGCCTCGGGACAGGTCAACGAGGACTGGGCCTGGGGCCCCGGCGTCTCGACGCTGGTCGGCACGCTCGCCACGGGCATGAAGCAGGCCAACGCCAAGGAGGGCGGCGCGACCGTCGCGACCGCGCTCACGGGCGCCCGCGAGGCGACCGAGTCCGAGCTCACGCAGCAGGGCATCGCCGTCAACGAGTGACCTGACGGCCCCGCACGACCCGCACGAACGGTGCGTCCCGGCCTCGACGGCCGGGTCGCACCGGGCAGCACCCGGGCAGCACCCGGGCAGCACCCGAGCAGCACCCGAGCAACACCCGAGCAGCACAGCAGCAGAAGGCCCGACGACGCCACGCACCCCCGAGCACCGGTGCACCTGGGCGCGTGACGTCGTCGGGCACCACGACGCATCCCCCTGAGGAACTCCCATGACCACGAGCCTGACGTCGGCGGCACCGCCGCCGGTGGAGACGAAGCGCGCGGCGAGCACGCCGCCCCAGAGGCGGCGCAGCCGGACCGGTCGCTACGCGATCTGGTTCGTCGGACCGTTCGTCCTGCTGTTCGTGGCCATGTACATCGCGCCGATCCTCTTCGCGGTCTACAAGAGCCTCTTCCGGATCCAGCGCGACGCGCTCGGCCTGGGCGGGACGCAGGAGATCTTCGACCCCCTGTTCAACTACGCGTACGCGCTGGGTGACGAGAAGTTCATCAGCTCGATCGGCCGCGTGCTCCTGTTCGGCGTGGTGCAGGTGCCCGTCATGCTGGCTCTCGCGCTCGGGATCGCGCTCCTCATCGACTCGGCCTCGGCGCGCGCCAAGGGCTTCTTCCGCCTGTCGAGCTTCGCGCCCTACGCCGTGCCGACCGTCGTCTCGGCGCTCATGTGGTCGTTCCTCTACTCGCCCACCAACGGCCCGATGGGGCAGCTCCTCGGG
This sequence comes from Oerskovia sp. 140933, assembly GCF_059651515.1. Lineage (NCBI taxonomy): Bacteria > Bacillati > Actinomycetota > Actinomycetes > Micrococcales > Cellulomonadaceae > Oerskovia > Oerskovia sp. 140933. Next base: position 83,137 of record NZ_JAMXIO010000006.1, on the reverse strand, counting down.
TGGCTCGGGATCGAGGCCAACTTCCTCAGCCAGGACCTCGCCCTGTGGGCCGTCGCGAACGTCGTGACCTGGGGCTGGACCGGCTACAACATGATCATCATCTACGCCGCCCTGCAGGGGGTCCCGGGGGACGTGCTCGAGGCCGCCAAGCTCGACGGCGCCTCGCCGTGGCGCACCGCGTGGAGCATCAAGGTCCCGCTCGTGCGGCCCGCGATCCTGCTCACCACGATCTTCTCCATCATCGGCTCGGCCCAGCTCTACAACGAGCCGTTCGTGCTCAAGCAGAGCACCGGGGCGATCGACGCGAGCTACACGCCGATCATGGCCGCGCAGGCCTCGCTCCAGGCCGCCAACTACCCGTACGCGGCGGCCCAGTCGGTGCTCCTCGCCGTCGGCGTGGCCGTCCTCTCCGTCCTCTTCTTCCGTCTGACGTCCAGGAGGTCCTCGTGACCACGAGCAGAACGCCCGTCGTGGCCGAGACCCCGGGCGACCGCCCGCGCCATGACCGCTCCGCCAGGAAGGGGGCCGCCCGGAAGCGCTCCGCCCGGAAGGCGGCCGCCGGGACGAGGGGCGCCGGGAAGGGGCCGGCGGGCGGCCTGCGCGGCGACTCGATCGAGACCACGGCGACGAGCCGCATCGCGGTCACCGCGGTCCTCGCACTGACCGCCGTGTACTTCCTGTTCCCCCTGTGGTGGCTGTTCGTCGCCGCCACCAAGGACGCCGGCTACACCTTCGCCGGCAGCCCCCTGTGGTTCTCGAACTTCGACCTGTTCGGCAACATCGGTGACCTCTTCGCGTACAAGGACGGCATCTTCGCCGTCTGGATGGCCAACTCGGCGCTCTACTCGATCGTCGGCGCCGGCCTCGGGACGCTCATCGCGGTCGCGACGGGCTACGCCCTGGCCAAGTACGAGTTCCGCGGCAAGGGCGTGCTGTTCGGCGTGGTCCTGGGCGCGGTCCTCATCCCCAAGGTCCTGTTCACGCTGCCGCTGTTCCTCATGTTCTCCGAGACCGGCATCGTCAACACGTACCTCGCGGTGCTCCTGCCCAGCATCGTCAGCCCGTTCGGCGTCTACCTCGGGCGCGTCTTCGCCGCGAGCTCGGTGCCCGACGAGGTCATCGAGGCCGCCCGCCTCGACGGCGCGAACGAGGGCCGGATCTTCTTCGGGGTCAGCCTCAAGATGATGGCCCCCGCGCTCGTCACCATCTTCCTGTTCCAGTTCGTCGAGATCTGGAACAACTTCCTGCTCCCCTCGCAGGTCCTCATCTCCGAGAACCTACGCCCCGTCACGGTCGGGCTGGTGAGCTGGAACGCCCTGGTCCAGGCCGGCCAGATCGAGCGGCACATGGTCATCATCGGCGCGTTCGTGGCGGTCGTCCCGCTCATCGTCGCGTTCCTCTCCCTCCAGCGCTTCTGGCGCTCCGGACTCGCAGCGGGGGCCATCAAGTGAACCAGCAGCACCCAGCCGACCGGGCCCCGCGCCCGGCCGGCGGCCGGACCCTGCACGTGGACGGCACGACCCTCCTGCGGGACGGCGCCCCCCACCGCATGCTCTCGGGCTCGATCCACTACTTCCGCGTGCACCCCGACCAGTGGGAGGACCGCCTGCTGCGCCTGCGCGCCATGGGCCTCAACACGGTCGACACCTACGTCCCGTGGAACTGGCACGAGGCCGAGCGCGGCACGTTCGACTTCACGGGGTGGCGCGACGTCGAGCGGTTCGTGCGCCTCGCGGGCGACCTCGGGCTCGACGTCGTGGTGCGCCCCGGGCCGTACATCTGCGCCGAGTGGGACAACGGTGGCCTGCCGGCGTGGCTCACGGCGCTCCCGGGCATCCGGCTGCGCTGCAGCGACGAGACGTACCTCGCCGCGGTCGCCGCCTGGTTCGACGAGCTGGTGCCACGCCTCGCCGCGCTCCAGGCGGGCCGAGGCGGCCCCGTCGTGGCCGTGCAGGTCGAGAACGAGTACGGCAGCTTCGGGGACGACCACGCCTACGTGGCGTGGGTACGTGACGCGCTCGTCGACCGGGGCATCGACGAGCTCCTCTTCACGGCCGACGGCCCCACGGACCTCATGCTCGACGGCGGGACGCTTCCCGGCGTGCTGGCGGCGGCCACGTTCGGCAGCCGCCCCGGGCAGGCGCTCGACAAGCTCACCGCGCGTCGCGGCGAGCAGCCCTTCGTGTGCGCCGAGTTCTGGAACGGGTGGTTCGACCACTGGGGCGACCCGCACCACGTGCGCGGCGCCGACAGCGCGGCGGCCGACGTGCGCGAGCTCCTCGACCTCGGCGGCTCCGTGAGCCTCTACATGGCGCACGGCGGGACGAGCTTCGGGCTCACCGCAGGCGCCAACCACGACGGGACCCGCCTGCAGCCCACGGTCACGAGCTACGACTCCGACGCCGCGGTGGCCGAGGACGGCAGCGTGACCCCCAAGTTCTTCGCGCTGCGCAAGGTGCTGTCCGAGCACGCGTCGCACGGGACCCGGATCCCCGAGGACGCCCAGGACGACCGGTGGATCGCGCCGTCGCCCAAGCTCGAAGCGCGCACCCTGCCGCCCGTGACCACGCGCCCGCTCCTGCCCGCGCTGCGCGCATCGGGCGCCGCGACGGTCGCTCCGTCGCCGCTGACCTTCGAGCAGCTCGGCCAGAACGCCGGGCTCGTGCTCCACACGGCCACCCCGGTCCTCCCGCCCGGGGACAGCACGCTCTCGATCCTCGGTCTGCACGACCGGGCGACGGTCTACGTCGACGGGCACGAGGTCGGCGTCCTGGAGCGCGAGACCTCCCACCTGGGCCTCACGGTCCGCGGGCACGGCGTGCCGGTGCGGGTCGAGATCCTCGTGGAGAACCTCGGGCGCATCAACTACGGGCCTCGGCTCGGCGAGCACAAGGGGATCCTGGGCGACGTCCTGGTCGAGCGGCGCATCGTGCACGGCTGGACCTCGCGCTCGCTGCCGCTCGACCTGCTGCCCGTCGACGGGCTGTGGGCAGCCGCCCCTGCCGCGGCGCCCGCCGCCCCTGCCGCGGCGCCCGCCGCCGTCGGGCCGCAGGGCGTGGTCGCACGGGTGACGCTCGACGTCGACGTCCCGGCCGACGCCTTCCTCGCCCTGCCGGGCTGGCGCAAGGGGTTCGTCTGGGTCAACGACGTGCTGCTCGGCCGCTACTGGGAGCGCGGCCCCCAGCACACCCTCTACGTCCCCGCGCCGCTGCTGCACGCAGGGAGCAACACCGTCACGGTCCTCGAGCTCCACGCGGTCGGTCACGACCTCGAGCTGACGGCCTCGGCCGTCCTCGGTGAGCCCGAGGAGTACGTCGAAGAGCTGTGACGCCCGTCGATCGGGGGGACGGCCAGGGCGAAGCCGCTCACGCTGCGCGGGCGTCGACGACGTCCAGGTACCAAGGGCGCGGTGCCGTTCACGGTCGTGGGTGACGGCACTCAGGGCCGGGGAGTCGCGGGGGGATCGCGTCGTCCGAAGGATCTGGAGGGCGTCGAAGGGGTTCCGGGAATATCCGAGGCCCCGCGAGCGCTCCACCCCCAAGAGAACGATTCTCATCAGTGACCCGCTCGACCGGTGCCCCGGGCGCCGACCGCGAGGAGCCACGCCTCTGGGTGCCGTCGGTGGGCAGGCATGTCAGGGTGGGAAGGAGTGCCCACGCCGCGACCGTCCGCCCCGGGCGGGGTCGTCGGAGACATCGAGGGAGACACATCAGATGGCAGCACGCACCGAGCTGCGTCCCGTGGTCAGGCTGCGCTCGACCGCCGGGACCGGCTACACCTACGTCACGCGCAAGAACCGGCGCAACGACCCGGACCGGCTGACCCTGCTCAAGTACGACCCGGTCGCCCGGGCGCACGTCGCGTTCCGCGAGGAACGGTAGGGGAGCCGCATGGCCAAGAAGTCCAAGATCGCGCGCAACGAGCAGCGCGAGGTGATCGTCGCCCGGTACGCCCAGCGCCGTGCCGAGCTCAAGAAGATCATCGCGTCGCCCCGCGCCACGGACACCGAGAAGGACGCCGCCGCAGCCGAGCTGCGGGCGCAGCCCCGCGACGCGAGCGCGACCCGCCTGCGCAACCGGGACGTGGTCGACGGTCGTCCGCGCGCCTACAACCGCCGCTTCGGCCTCTCCCGCATCCGGTTGCGCGACATGGCGCACCGCGGGGAGCTGCCGGGCGTCACCAAGTCCAGCTGGTAGTCGAGACACGCAGAGGAGCACCCATGAAGAAGGACATCCACCCCGAGTACGGGCCGGTCGTGTTCCGCGACGTCTCGGCCGACTTCGCGTTCCTGACGCGGTCCACGCTCGCCGGGAACAACCCCGGCGGCCCGGGCCGCCCGGACAAGACGATCGTGTGGACGGACGGCAACACCTACCCGGTGGTCGACGTCGACATCTCGAGCGCGAGCCACCCGTTCTACACGGGCACCGCGCGCGTCGTGGACACCGCGGGACGCGTGGAGAAGTTCCGTCAGCGGTACGGGAGCAAGGGCGGTTCCGCCGCGAGCGACGGCCGCTGAGACGCGGGCGCCGCGAGGACGGCGCAGCATGCCACGAGCCGCTCACCCCTCGGGGTGGGCGGCTCGTCCGCGTCGTGCTCGGCCCGCGGTCGCGTGCCGACCGTGGCCCGTCGGCGGGGTCCGGAGCCGCCCAGTAGGTCACATTCGGGGCGGATCGGACAAGATTCCGCGCTCAGAGGAACGACTTCGGCGCGGAAACGCGCGCGGAACCCCGTAGATTCCTTAGTGTTGTCCACGAAGTCCCGCCTCAGGGCTGGCAAACTGAGACCTCAACGTCCCGTGGTGCCCACTGCGGGGCGTGAACCGATGAAGGGATCCGCATGTCGCTCAACAAGTCTGAGCTCGTCTCGGCCATCGCCGCAAAGTCCGACCTCACCAAGGCTCAGGCCGAGAACGCCCTCAACGCGTTCCAGGAAGTCCTCGTCGAGTCGCTCGGCAAGGGCGAGGCCGTCAAGGTCACCGGCCTCCTCTCCGTCGAGCGCGTCGAGCGTGCCGCTCGCACGGGCCGCAACCCCCGCACCGGCGAGGAGATCCAGATCCCCGCTGGCTTCGGTGTCAAGATCAGCGCCGGCAGCCTCCTCAAGAAGGCCGTCACCAAGTGATCTTCGCGGCACGCTGAGGCGTGCCGCACCGCGGGGCCAGGCCCCGCATCTCGCGCAGAGGCCCGGGTGCCCGACGACGTCGGTCGCCCGGGCCTCTGTCGTCTCCGGAGGTGGCGGTCGCAGCGCGTCGCACCCACCGATAACCGTTCTCATTCTCTAGAGTGGGCGGGTCCTGGGCGTGCGCCCACCGCGACCCGAAGGGCGTCATGAGCCTCCCGCAGCACCCGACCAGCAGCGCGCCCGGAGAGCGTGGGTCCCGCACGGGGACCGCACGCCACGGTGCCCGCACCTCCCGCACGGCCGGCCCGCCCGAGCACGGGGCGCGTCCCGGGCCACCCGTGGGCCGACGGGACGCGGACCCCCACGGAGGCGGTCCGGCGCTGCCCGCGACGCGCAGGGTCCGGCTCGCCCTGGCCGCGATCCTCGTCCCGGCGCTGCTGCTGACGGTCGTCGGGCTCGTCGCGCTCTGGCCGCGCGCGGCCGACCTGCCCGACCAGATCCCGTTCACGGCCCAGGGCACCCACGTGGTGCACGGCGTCGTGACGGGCGCGGCCGAGGTCGAGACCGGGCTCGTGCCCGTCCGCCTCGACGACGGCACCGAGACCGAGGTCGTCGCCCCGCCCGAGTACGTCCAGCACGGCTTCGAGGCCGGCGACCGCCTGCGGATGCTCTACATCTCCCAGGTAGAGGGGGACGGCGGCTCACCGTACGCGTTCCTCGACTTCGAGCGCTCCGTGCCGATCGCCGCGCTCGCGGTCGCGTTCGCGCTGCTCGTGCTCGCCGTCGCCCGGCTGCGAGGGCTCGCCGCGCTCGCCGGGCTCGCGGTCGCCCTCGTGACGATCGCCCAGTTCACGCTGCCTGCGCTCCTCGCGGGGCAGGACGTCCTGCCCGTGGCGCTCGTGACGTCGTCGGCCGTCATGTTCGTGGTGCTCTACGTCGCGCACGGGTTCACGGCCCGGACCTCGACCGCGATGGTCGGCACCCTCGTGGGCCTCGTCCTCACGGCCGTCCTCGCCTCCTGGGGGGCCTCGACGGCGCGCATCACCGGCCTCACGTCCGAGGAGGCGCTCTGGCTCCCGTCCTACGCGCCCGGGATCGACCTGCAGGGCATCGCGATCTGCGGGATCGTGCTCGCGGGCATGGGGGTGCTCAACGACGTGACGATCACCCAGGCCTCGACCGTGTGGGAGCTGCGCGCCCTCGCGCCCTGGGCGTCGCGGCGCGAGCTCTTCGCGCGGGCCATGCGGATCGGTCGCGACCACATCGCCTCGACCGTCTACACCATCGCGTTCGCGTACGTGGGAGCCGCCCTGCCCCTGCTCATGGCCGTCTGGCTGTCCGACCAGGCGCTCGGCACGAGCCTCACGTCGGGGGAGATCGCCGAGGAGGTCGTCCGGACCCTCGTCGGCTCGATCGGTCTGGTGCTCGCGATCCCGCTGACGACGGCCGTCGCGGTCGCGGCGGTGCCCTCCGGCCGGGCGCTGCCCGTCGACCAGACCGGGACCGGCGAGCCCGGACCCGACCGGCGGGCACCCCTCGACGGGCCGACGGTCCACGGCCCGGCCGTTGGACCGTCCCGCGACGTCGGATCGGACGCCCCCGAGGCGCGACGCGGGAGCGTGCACCGCGACGAGGACGGCGACCTGGCCCGGAGCGGGCCCTTCACCTGATCAGCACGGACACCCCACCGGACGGGCCCGGTGCCCGTGCGTGGAGTTCGCCATGATGTGCGCATGAGTGAACAGTGGGTCGAGGTCGCGACGACGCGGCTGCGCGACCAGCACGCGTGCCCGGCGTGCGGAGCACACCTGACGTCGGTCCGCTGCTCGGACTGCGGGCTGCTCCTGTCGGGCCCGTGGGCCGTCGAGGTGCTGCGTGCGTCGCGCGAGGCGGCGTTCGCGCTCGAACGGCGGTCGTCCGCCCTGCGGTCGCTGCGTGCGGTCGAGGCGGAGGCCGCAGGCCCCGACCCGGCGCCCCGCCCGCGGTCCGCGCCCGGTGCGGCCACCGGGCCCGGCGCGCTCCCAGCACCCCGACCCGAGCGCCCGGCCCCGCCGGTCGACCCCGGGGCGTCGCGCCCCACCGCACCTCGCCCCACCGCACCGCGCCCGGCGCCGACCGCGCACACGCGTCGGCCGGGGCCGGGCGGGGCCCCCGTGGCACCCGCCCCGGTGCGGTCCGGGCTGGGCCTCCAGCCCATCCTCGCGAGCGCGGGGGCGGGGCTGCTCGCGGTCGCGACCATCGTCTTCGTCTTCTTCACGCTCGCCGACGACCTCGCGCTCCGCGCGCTCGTCACGGGCGTCGTCACGCTCCTCGCGCTCGCGACCGCGGGATTCCTGCGGCGACGAGGGATGGGTGCGTCGGCCGAGTCGATCGGCGCGCTCGGCGTCGTGCTGCTGCTCGTCGACGTCGAGCTCGTCCTGAGCGCGAGGCTGCTCGGGGCAGCCGACCCCGCCGTCGTGCGCGGTGTCCTGCTGCTCCTGGTCGCGGGCGGTCTCCTCGCGGCGGGCCTCCGCGTCCGGATGCGGAGCTGGGTCGGCGCGGGGCTCGTCGTCGCCCCCGTCGTGCCCCTGGTCCTCGCCGGGGCGTTCGACGGGCTGACCGGGGCGACCCTCGCGGCGTACGTGGTCGCCCTGCTGGCCTCGTCGCTCGTGACGCTCCTCGACCTGCCCGTCCTGCGGGTCTCGCGCGAGCGGCTCGGGTCGGGTCTGGGCGTGGAGCAGGCACTGCTCGAGGTCGCACGCTTCCTCGCGTTCCCCACCGCGGTCGTCCTGGCGCTCCTCGTGCCACCGGTCCCGGGCATCCCGGGGTGGAGCGGTGCCGCGCTGCTCGTCCTGGCGGCCGCCGGCACGGCCGCGCTGCTCGCCTGGTTCACGTCGCAGCGCGGATGGTGGTGGGCCACGGGAGGGGCGACGGTCCTCGCGGGGGCGCTCCTCGGCATCGGGTCCCATCCCGCGTGGCTGGGGACGGTGCCCGTGGCCGCGCTGCTGGCCGGCGTGGTGCTGGTGGGCGTCGCGACGCTCGCCAGGGCCTCCGGCCGGACCCTTCCCGCACTCGTGGCCGGGGGCGCGGCCGTGCTCGCCGCGGCCGCGCTGCCCGCCGTGTCGTTCGCGTTCGCGGGCCTGTTCGTGGCGGTCTCGACGATCCGCCCGACGAACCCTGCGTGGTCGTTCACGACCGACCGCCTGACCGAGAGCCCGACGTTCACCGACGCCACGTACACGGCTGGGCTCGTCGGCGTGGTGGCGGCGGTGCTCGCGCTCCTCGGGGTCGCGAGCCTGCGCCTCGGCGGCACCCCCGCACCCGTCGTGCCCGGGACCGCGGCGGGCACCGCCCCCTGGGTCGTCCTCCTCCTGCTGCTGGCGGTCGCCCTGCACCCGGCCTGGGCAGCGGTCACGACCTTCGTCGCGCTCGGCGGCCTGGCGCTCGCCCTGCTGCTCGCCGCGGGCCGCCTCGCGCGGGTGCGCAGGGGCGCGGGGTCCCCGGAGCCGTCGGCCCCGCGGACCCTCCGGTCGCCGGCGACGTGGGGTGCGGCCGCGCTCACGGGCGGTCTCGCCGCGACCGCGCTCACGGCCCTCGTGTCCTGGGCGGCGCGCCCGACCGTGGTCCTGGGCGGCGCCGTCGTGCTCGCGCTGGCGCTGTACGCCCGGCGCGCGGTCCCCGCCCCCGCGCGCCCGTTCCTCGTGGCCGCGGGGTACGCCTACGCGCTGCTCGTGCTCGGGACGACGCTCGACGGTGCGCGGCTCACCGGGATCGAGGCCGTCGCCGTCGTGTCGGTCACGGCCTCGGTCGTCGCGATCGTCGTGACGCGGGTCCGTGCCGTGGGCCAGCCGTCGTGGTGGGCCGTCCTCGTCACGACCTCGGTGCCGTTCCTCCTGGGGGTCGCGACGGTCCTCGAGGAGCGCAGCTGGTGGTCCGCCGCGGCGGCCGCCACGATGCTCGCGCTCGAGGCCGTGCTCGTCCTGACCCGGCGGGCCGAGATGGCCCGCCAGGTGCGCGTGGTCGCGGCGGGGCTCCTGCTCCCGACGGCGTCGGTCGTGCTGGTCTGCCTCGGCGCCGAGGTCGTGCCCGGCAGCGCGTCGCCCGTGGTGCTGCCGCTCGTCGCGATCCTGACCGCGGCGACGGTCGTCGGGGTCCCGGCCGCGCAGGCGTACCTGCGGGCGCGCGGGCTCCCCGGGCGGCACGTGCAGGACGCCGGCACCGCGGTCGAGGTCGGCGTGCTCGTCACGGCTTCGCTCACGGTCCTGCTCGCCCTGGTGCGCGTCGCTGCCGGCCCCGAGACCGCGGCGATCGTGTTCCTCGTCCTCGGGGCGGGGGCCGCGGTCGTCGCGGGGCGCCCGGCCCGTCGCTGGGCCTGGTGGGTCGCGGGCGGGATGTGGGTCTGCGCGCTCTGGTCGCTGCTGGTGCTGCTCGACGTCGGGCTCGTCGAGGCCTACACGGCGCCGCCCGCGCTCGCGGCCGTGGTCGTCGGTGGTCTCCTGGCGCGGCGCACGCCCGCGGGCTGGCGCCTCGTGCTGTGCGGCCTCGGGCTGCTCGTGCTGCCCTCGCTGCTCGTGTCGATCCTCGTCCCGGGCGGGGACCCGTGGCGCGACCCTGGGCTCCTGCTGCTGGGCCTGGTCCTCGTCGCGGGCGGCGAGGCGGCCCGTCGGCTCGCGGCCCGCGGCGGTCGCGTCGACCCGGTCTGGGCGGCCGACGCCGCGGCGCACCTCGCGCTCGCCGCGATCCTGTCCTCGGTCGCGGGGCTGGTCGCGGCCCTCCGGTCGACCCAGGACGCGGCGGGGGCCGACCCCACGCAGGTCTACCTCGTCGCGCTCGCCTGGTCCGTCGCGGGGGCTGCGCTCGCGGCGCTCGCGGGGGACCGGCTCGTCGCGGCGGTCGCACCGTGGGGCGTGACGGCACGGCCCGACGGCGCCGCTCCCCGCCCGTTCGCGCCGCCCCTGCGCAGGTGGTGGGCCGCGCCCGCGATGGTGCTCGGCGTCGTCGGGCCGGTCGGGGCCGTGGGCGAGAGCTGGACCGTGATCGCACTCGCGTGGCTCGTGGAGGTCGCGCTCGTCCTGCTCGTGGTGCACACCGTGCGCCGGGCCGTGGCGTCGTCCGGGCCCGGCGAGCTCCGCTGGCCACCCACCTGGTTCGTGTGGCTGCTCGCGCTCACCGCCGCGATCGGGGCGTGGAGCCCGCGCGAGCTGCGCGTCGAGGTCTTCTCGCTGCCCCTCGGTGCCGGCCTGCTGGTCGCCGGGTACCTGGCGTTCGCGGCGACGTCGCGGGCGGCCGCCCGGTCCGGGGACGTCGGCGCCGGAGCGACGGGGACCGGGGGCGTGGCCGGGGACCGGGGCGTGAGCGCGCCGCGGCTCGCCGACTGGCCCGTCGGGTTCGTCGGCTCGTGGCGCACGCTCGCGGCGGGGATCCTGGCGGTGCTCGGGCCCTCGGTCCTCGCGACGTACACCGACGCGCGGACGTGGCGGGCCGTGCTCGTGATCGGGCTGGCGCTCGCGGCCGTGCTGGTCGGGACCCGGTTCCACCTCGCCGCGCCCTTCGTGCTGGGCGTCGTGGTGCTCCCGGTCGAGATCCTCGTGGTGTTCGTGAGCCAGCTCGGCACCGCCATCTCCGCGGGGCCGTGGATGCTCACGCTGACCGCCGCGGGCGGGTTGCTGCTCATCATCGCGGTGTACTACGAGCGCAAGATGTCGTCGTACGACGGGGCGGCGGCGTACCTGCGGGACCTGAGGTAGGGGGCCTGCGTCGGGGGCCGCAGGGAAGCCGCTGCGCGAGACGGGTGGTTCGGTCCCAGACGGGTGCCTGCGACGACGGCGGGAGCGCCCGACTCGTGCCGGACCACCCGTCTCGTGACCGCGGTGCTCCCGGCGGCCCGCCCTAGAGCGCCTTGCGCGCCCGCTCGATCAAGGGCCGCACCCGGTAGGGGATGAGCTCGCCCATCGAGAGCGACGTCTCGGTGCGCTCGACCCCGTCGATCGCGAGGATCGCCGCGTCGATGCGGAACAGGTGGTCGGTCGTGCGGCACGCGACCAGGACCCGCAGGTCCGAGGTGCCCGAGCGGCCGTGCGCCTGGAGCACCTCGGGGATCTCCGCGAGCGTCGCCACGATGCGGCCCAGCTCCTTCTGCTTGACCTCGACCTCGATGAACGCCGTCAGGGGGTGGCCCAGGAACTCCGGGCTGATGCGCCGGTCGAAGTCCAGGAACGCCCCGGCCTCCTCGAGGTGGGCCATGCGCGCGTGCACCGTGTTGCGTGAGAGCCGCAGGCGCTCGGCCAGCGCGACGATCGTGCCGCGCGGGTCCTTCGCGAGCGCGACGAGGAGATCGAGGTCGACGGCATCGTAGCTGCGCACATTGTTCAGCCTAGCCCGACATCCGGGAGCAGAGCGCGCAAGGTTTCCGCGATGACTGGAGCCATGTGCGGGGCGGGGTTACGTTCGCGGTATCCGGTGCTCGACGGTGAGCCCCGGGGTGCTCGACGACGAGCACGGGAGCAGACGCGAGGTGACGCGATGACGCCCAGCACAGTCGACAGCCGTGTGGACGGCCGCGCCGGGACGCGGACGACGCAGGACGTCGTCCAGGTGCTCGACGAGGCCGGTGCACGCCACGGATCGGCCGCGCAGGACCGGTGGTTGGAAGGACTCGACGCAGACCCCGCGTCGGCCGTCCGCCTCTACGAGGACATGGTGGTGGTGCGTCGGATCGACGCCGAGGCCACGGCCCTCCAACGGCAGGGAGAGCTCGCGCTCTGGCCCCCGCTGCTGGGGCAGGAGGCCGCGCAGGTCGGCTCGGGCCGGGCGCTGCGTCCCGACGACTTCGTGTTCTCGAGCTATCGCGAGCACGCCGTGGCGTACACGCGAGGTGTCGCGCTCGTCGACCTCGTGCGGGTCTGGCGCGGCGTGACGGCGTCGGGGTGGGACCCGTACGCGGTCAACATGGCGACGCCGCAGGTCATCATCGGCGCCCAGACCCTGCACGCGACGGGCTACGCCATGGGCGTCCAGAACGACGGCGCCGACTCCGTCGCGGTCGCCTACCTGGGGGACGGCGCCATGAGCCAGGGCGACGTCAACGAGGCGTTCGTGTTCGCCGCGACCTACCGGGCGCCCGTGGTGTTCCTCTGCCAGAACAACCAGTGGGCGATCTCGGAGCCCGTGACGCTCCAGTCGCCCGTCCCGCTCGTGGACCGGGCCGGGGGCTTCGGGATCCCCGGCGTTCGCGTCGACGGCAACGACGTCCTCGCGGTGCACGCGGTGACGCGCGAGGCCCTCGACCGCGCCCGCACGGGCGGCGGTCCCACGTTCGTCGAGGCCGTGACGTACCGCATGGGCCCGCACACCACGGCCGACGACCCCACGCGCTACCGGGACCCCGCCGAGCTCGAGACCTGGGCCGGGCGCGACCCGATCTCGCGCTACCGGGCCTACCTCACCGACCGTGGGCTGCTGGACGACGCCGAGGAGGAGCGGGTCCAGGGCGTCGCCGACCGGGCTGCGGCCGAGCTGCGCGCCGGGTGCACGGGGCTCCAGGACCCGCCCCCGCTCACGATCTTCGACCACGTGTACGCCGAGCCGCACGCGGCCCTCGCCGAGGAGCGCGCCGCGTACGCGCAGTACCTGGAGGGGTTCGCCGACGCCGACGCGGACAGGGATGCCGGCCCCGACGACGGTGCCGCGAGCACGACCGGCACGGTCGACGAGAAGGAAGGCTCCCGATGACCACCCTCACCCTCGCCAAGGCCCTCAACGCGGGGCTGCGCAGGTCGCTCGCGAACGACGACAAGGTCGTCGTCATGGGCGAGGACGTGGGCCGCCTCGGCGGTGTGTACCGCGTGACCGACGGGCTGCAGAAGGAGTTCGGCCCGCGTCGCGTGCTCGACACGCCGCTCGCCGAGTCGGGCATCCTCGGCACGGCCGTGGGCCTCGCGTACCGCGGCTACCGGCCCGTGTGCGAGATCCAGTTCGACGGGTTCGTGTACGTCGCGTTCGACCAGATCGTGTCGCAGCTCGCCAAGATGCACGCCCGCACGGGCGGTGCCGTGCGCCTGCCGATCACGATCCGCATCCCCGTGGGCGGGGGGCTCGGCGCGGCCGAGCACCACTCGGAGTCGCCCGAGGCGTACTTCGCGCACACCGCAGGCCTGCGCGTCGTGACGGTCGCCGACCCGCAGGACGCGTACACCGTGCTCCAGCAGGCCATCGCGTGCGACGACCCGGTCGTGTTCTTCGAGCCCAAGCGTCGCTACCACCTCAAGGGCGAGGTCAACGAAGCGGCCGACCTCCGCACGGCACCGCCCATGGACGCGGCGCGCGTCGTCGTGCCCGGGACGGACGTCACGCTCGTGACGTTCGGGTCGCTCGTGACGACGGCGCGCGACGCGGCGGTCGCGGCCGCCGACGAGGGCGTGTCGGTCGAGGTCGTGGACCTGCGCTCGCTGTCGCCGATCGACCACGCGACCGTGGCGGCGTCGGTCCGCAAGACCGGGCACCTGGTCGTCGCGCACGAGGCCCCGCACCAGGCGGGCCTGGGTGCGGAGGTCGCGGCGGCCGCGACCGAGCGTTGCTTCGACCACCTCGAGGCCGCGCCCTTCCGGGTCACGGGGCACGACGTCCCGTACCCGCCCGCGAAGCTCGAGCAGCACCAGGTCCCCGACCTCGACCGGATCCTCGACGGCGTGGACCGCGTCCTGGGGCGCGGGGCGTACACGGCGGCGGGGTATGCGGCGTTCGAGGGGGTGGCACGGTGATGAGCACGCGCGAGTTCCGTCTCCCCGACCTCGGCGAGGGCCTCACCGAGTCCGACCTCGTGAGCTGGCACGTCGCTGCGGGTGACCGGGTCGAGCTCAACCAGGTCATCGCGGAGGTCGAGACCGCCAAGGCGCTCGTCGACCTCCCGTCGCCGTACGCGGGCGTCGTCACGGTCCTGCACGCCGAGCCGGGGCAGACGGTCAACGTCGGGGAGCCGCTCGTCACGTTCGAGGTCCCCGACGAGGCCGGGACGGTCCTGCCCGACGGCGCCGCGCCGACCGGGCGTCCGGCCGGCGGCGGGGAGGACGCCGCCGAGGAGGCGCCCCAGCCGAACCTCGTCGGGTACGGCGCGCGACCCGAGCGTGCGGGCCGCCCGGCACGGCGGGCGCGTCGAGGTCCTGCGGGGGCTCCCGCCGAGATCGGGCTCGCCGACGCCGGGGACGACCCGCAGGCGACGACGAGCCCCGTCCCGGCCGGCGACGGTGGACCCGGGAGCGGCCAGGAGGTCCCGGCGGTCACCGCCCAGGACGGAGGCGCGGCCGCCCCGGCCGAGCGCCCCCGCTCGACGCCGCCCGTGCGCCGCCTCGCCAAGCAGCTCGGCGTCCACCTCGAACGGATCGTCGGGACCGGGGCTCGTGGCCTCGTGACCCGCGAGGACGTCCTCGCCGCCGTGAGCTGTGCGCAGGGCGTGGCGCGTGACGGGACGGGGCGCGAGCGCGACGGTGCCCACGGGCTCCCGGGCACCGCCTCGACCGGTCCGGTCGACGAGCAGGGCGGCGGCCACGGTGCCCACGGCGCCCCCGGCGCCCCCGGCGACGACGAGTACCCGCCGAGCTCCTCGCGCCGCTCCGGGCCGACGGCCCTGCGCGACCTCCTCGGCCAGTCCGGGCTGGCCCGGGCCGCCGCGCGTCGCACCGGCGGGTTCCCGCCGCCCGAGCCGCGCACCGCGCACGACGCACCGGCGCGCGGGACGGGCGCGACGTCGTCGGGCCGGGCGGGCACCGGTGCCGGCCGCGGGCCGGGGGATCCCGCTGCCCGCGAGACGCGCACCCCCGTGCGCGGCGTGCGCAAGCACACGGCCGCCGCGATGGTCGCGAGCGCGTTCACCGCGCCCCACGCGACCGTGTTCCTCACGGTCGACGTCACGCCCGGCACCGAGCTCCTCGAACGGCTCCGCACCCACCCCCTCGCCCGCGGGACGCGCATCACGGTCCTGGCGCTCGTGGCGCGGGCGCTGTGCGTGGTGCTGCCCCGGCACCCGTCGCTCGCGAGCCGGTGGGAGGACCTGCCGGACGGGAGCGCGGAGATCGTCCACAGCCCGCGCGTGCACCTGGGGATAGCGGTCGCGACCGACCGCGGCCTCGTGGTGCCGCACGTGCCCGACGCGCACAGGCTCGGGCTCACGGGCCTCGCCGAGGCGCTCGCGGACCTCACCGCGACGGCCCGCAGCGGACGCACCGCGCCCGAGCGGCTCACGGGCGGGACCCTCACGATCACCAACGTCGGGGTGTTCGGCGTCGACGCCGGGACGCCGATCCTGGTCCCGGGCGAGGCCGCGATCCTGGGCGTCGGGGCCGTGCGCCGCCGCCCGTGGGAGCACGAGGGGCAGGTCGCGCTGCGCGACGTCGTGACGCTGAGCCTGTCGTTCGACCACCGCGTGGTCGACGGCGAGCAGGGGGCCCGCTTCCTCGCCGAGCTCGGGGCGCTGCTCGCCGACCCGGCGCTCGCGCTGCTGCTCGTGGGCGACCCCGCCGACGCCGCCGACCCCGACGACCGGGGCGCGCCCTCGACGGGGGGCGACTCGTGACCGCGACGCTGCCGACCACGCGCCCGCCGGGCGTGGGCGACGTCCTGGGGACGACGGTCGACCCGGCCTCGCCGACCGCCCGGGCCAACGACGCGGCGCAGCGCGCGCTGGTCGCCGGGCTGCGCGAACGCACGGCACGGGCCGCGCTCGGCGGTCCCGAGCAGTCGCGCGCCCGGCACGTCGCGCGCGGCAAGCTGCTGCCGCGCGAGCGCGTCGAGCACCTGCTCGACGAGGGCAGCCCGTTCCTGGAGGTCGCGCCGCTCGCGGCCGAGGGGCTGGGAGGAGGCGAGTGGCCCGGCGCGGGGGTGATCGCGGGGATCGGCCTGGTCGAAGGGCGGCAGGTCCTGGTCGTGTGCAACGACGCGACCGTCAAGGGCGGCACCTACCACCCGCTCACGGTCAAGAAGCACCTGCGCGCCCAGGAGATCGCGCTCGAGAACCGGCTGCCGTGCATCTACCTGGTCGACTCGGGCGGCGCGTTCCTGCCGCTCCAGGCCGAGGTCTTCCCCGACCGCGACCACTTCGGCCGGATCTTCTACCACCAGGCCCGGCTCTCGGCCGCAGGCATCCCGCAGATCGCGGCCGTCCTGGGATCGTGCACCGCGGGCGGCGCGTACGTGCCCGCGATGAGCGACGAGACCGTGATCGTCCGCAACCAGGGCACGATCTTCCTGGGTGGCCCGCCGCTCGTGAAGGCCGCGATCGGCGAGGTCGTCACGGCCGAGGAGCTGGGCGGCGGCGACATGCACGCGCGGCGCTCGGGCGTCACGGACCACCTCGCCGACGACGACGAGCACGCGCTCGCGATCGTGCGCCGCATCGTCTCGACGCTCCCGCCCGACCCCGCGCCCGCGTGGGCCGTGCAGGCGAGCGCGCCGCCCGCGGTCGGGCAGGACGAGCCCGGCGGACCGGGCGAGAGCCTGTACGGCGCCGTCCCGGTCGACGTCCAGGCGCCCTACGACGCGCGCGAGATCGTCGCGCGGCTCGTCGACGGCAGCGTGTTCCACGAGTTCAAGCGCGAGTACGGCGACACCCTGGTCACGGGGTTCGCGCACCTGCACGGGCACCCCGTGGGGATCGTCGCGAACAACGGGGTGCTGTTCAGCCCGTCGGCCCTCAAGGGTGCGCACTTCGTCGAGCTGTGCGACCAGCGCGGCATCCCGCTCGTGTTCCTGCAGAACATCTCGGGGTTCATGGTCGGCACCGACGCCGAGGCCGGGGGCATCGCCAAGGACGGCGCCAAGATGGTCACGGCCGTCGCGACGACGCGCGTGCCCAGGCTGACCGTCGTGGTCGGCGGGTCGTTCGGGGCGGGCAACTACTCGATGTGCGGGCGCGCGTACTCGCCGCGCTTCCTGTGGTCCTGGCCCGCGAGCCGCATCTCGGTCATGGGCGGCCCGCAGGCCGCGTCGGTGCTCGCGACGGTCAAGGCCGACCAGCTCGCGGCGCGCGGCGAGCGGTGGGCGCCCGACGACGAGGCCGCCTTCCGCGAGGACATCCGCTCGCGCTACGAGGAGCAGGGCGACCCGTACTACGCCACGGCCCGGCTCTGGGACGACGGCGTCATCGACCCCGCCGACACGCGCCGCGTGCTCGGGCTCGCGCTCGACGTGTGCGCCCGCACGCCGCTGGCCCCGACCGAGGGCCCGCGGTTCGGGCTCTTCAGGATGTGAGGGCCATGCTCCCGCTGCGCACCCCCGACGTGTCGGCACCGGCGCGTGCCCCTCACGGTCACGATCGTCCTGACGGCCCGCGGCGTCGTCCGTTCGGGACCGTGCTCGTCGCCAACCGCGGCGAGATCGCGTGCCGCATCATCGGCACGCTGCGCCGTCTCGGCATCCGCTCGGTCGCGGTCCACAGCGACGCCGACGCCGGCGCGCGCCACGTGTCCCTCGCCGACGTCGCGGTGCGGATCGGCCCGGCCCCCGCGGCCGAGTCGTACCTGAGCGTGCCCGCGATCATCGACGCGGCCCGCGCGACGGGCGCCGACGCGATCCACCCCGGCTACGGCTTCCTGTCGGAGAACCCCGGGCTCGCACGGGCCTGCGCGGACGCAGGCATCGTGTTCGTCGGGCCGGGCGTCGCTGCGCTCGAGGCCATGGCCGACAAGATCACGGCCAAGGAGATCGTCGCGGCGCGCGGGGTCCCGGTCGTGCCCGGCAGCACGGGGCGCGACCCCGCGACCGGCTCGGCGCTCGACGACGACGCCCTCGCCCGGGCGGCCCTCGACGTCGGTTTCCCCCTGCTGGTCAAGCCCTCCGCAGGCGGCGGCGGCAAGGGCATGCAGGTCGTGACCTCTGCCGAGGCCCTCCCGGCCGCGCTCGCGAGCGCCCGACGCGTCGCGACCCGGTCGTTCGGCGACGGCACGCTGCTCGTCGAGCGCCTGGTCGCCCGGCCGCGCCACATCGAGGTGCAGGTGCTCGCGGACTCGCGCGGCGCCGTCGTGCACCTGGGGGAGCGGGAGTGCTCGCTCCAGCGCCGTCACCAGAAGGTGGTCGAGGAGGCGCCGTCGCCGCTGCTCGACGCCGCGACGCGCGCCCGCATCGGGGAGGCCGCGTGCGAGGTCGCGCGCAGCGTCGACTACGAGGGCGCCGGGACCGTCGAGTTCCTCGTCCCGGCCGCCGAGCCGAGCACGTTCTACTTCATCGAGATGAACACGCGCCTGCAGGTCGAGCACCCCGTGACGGAGATGGTCACGGGCCTGGACCTGGTCGAGGCGCAGCTCCGCGTCGCCGCGGGGGAGCCGCTGGGGTTCGCGCAGGAGGACGTGGTCCTGCGCGGCCACGCGATCGAGGCGCGGGTCTACGCCGAGTCCCCGGCCCGCGGGTTCCTGCCCGCGACGGGCGACGTCCTTGCGCTCACCGAGCCCGACGGCGCCGGGTGGCGCCTCGACAGCAGCCTCACCGAGGGCCTGCACGTCGGGGGAGAGTACGACCCGCTGCTCGCGAAGGCCGTCGCGCACGGCGCCGACCGGGCCCAGGCGCTCGACCGGCTCGACCGGCTGCTCGCCGAGACGCTCGTCCTGGGCGTCGACACCAACGTCGGCTTCCTGCGCGCGCTCCTCGCGGACCCCGACGTCCAGGCCGGGGACCTCGACACCGGGCTGATCGAGCGGTTCGTCGCGAGCGGGCGGGTGCCGTCCGACGCGGCGACCGAGGAGGACCTCGTGGCGGTCGCGCTGTTCTCGCTCGCGCGACGCCCCGCACGCGGGTCCGGCCCGTGGGCCGACGACGGCTGGCGGCTCAACGCCTCGCCGCGACCGCACCGGTTCGTGCTGCGCACCGCGGCCGACGAACCCCACGAGGTGACCGTGACCGGCGACGCGAGCGCCGCCGTCGTGCACGTGGACCGGGGACCGCGGCCGGGGGCGGCCCGGCGGGCCGCGCTGACCCCCGCCGTGGGCCACGCGTGGCGGTTCGTCGTGGACGGGACGGGCGAGACCGTGCACCTCGCGGCCGACCCCGGCGGGAGCGTCTGGCTCGCGCGCGGCGGCCGGGTGGTCCAGGTCGCCGTCCCCACGCGCGCCGAGCACCTCGACGTCGCAGCCCGGGCCCGTCTCGAAGGCTCCGACCGCACCGCCGGCCCCACGAGCCCCGACGTCCGCGCAGGCATGCCCGGCACGGTCGTGACGGTCGCCGTCGAGGACGGCGAGACCGTCGCCGCGGGCGCCGTCCTCGTGGTCGTCGAGGCCATGAAGATGGAGCACGCCCTGACCGCCCCGCACGCGGGCGTCGTGCGGCTCACGACCCGCCCGGGCGACCTGGTGCGCCGCGACGAGGTCGTCGCGCGCGTCGACCCCTCGCCCGACGGCGCGACGCCCGTCGACCCCTCGCCCGACGGCGCCGCGCCCGTCACCGGGGACGCGTCCGCGGCCGCGGTGGTCGGTCCGCCCGGACAGTCCCCGCCCGAACAGTCCCCGGACGAGCACTCCCAGGCCGGCACCCCGGCCGTCCACGTCACCTCCCACACCCCAGGAGCGCCATGAACACCGAGCTCACCGACGAGCAGCGCAAGCTCAGCGACACCGTGCGCGAGTTCGCGGACACCGTCGTCGCGCCCGCCGCGTACCAGTACGACACCGAGCGCCGCCTGCCGCTCGACATCATCCGCGAGATGGGGGACCTGGGTCTGTTCGGGCTCCCCTTCCCGGTCGAGCACGGCGGCCAGGGCAAGGACTACCTGTCGCTGTGCCTCGCGGTCGAGGCCCTCGCGCGCGTCGACCAGAGCATCGCGGTCACGCTGGAGGCGGGCGTGGGGCTCGGGATCATGCCGATCGTGCGGCACGGGACCGCCGAGCAGCGCGAGCGGTGGCTGCCGGACCTGGTCACGGGACGGGCGCTCGCGGCGTTCGGGCTGACCGAGGCCGAGGCCGGCTCCGACGCGGGCGCGACGCGCACCACTGCCCGGCACGAGCCCGGACCGGACGGCGGCAGCGTGTGGGTCATCGACGGCAGCAAGCAGTTCATCACCAACTCCGGGACGCCCATCACGAGCGTGGTCACGGTCACCGCGGTCACGGGGCAGGAGACGCGGGCCGACGGGACGGTGAAGAAGGAGCTCTCGTCGATCCTGGTCCCGGCGGGCACCAAGGGGTTCACGGTCGGGCCGTCCTACGACAAGGTCGGGTGGCACACGTCGGACACGCACCCGCTGACGTTCGACGACGTCCGGGTCCCCGCGGAGAACCTCCTGGGCGAGCTGGGCCGCGGGTACGCGAACTTCCTGCACGCCCTCGACGAGGGACGCATCGCGTTCGCGGCGCTCGCCACGGGAGCCGCTCAGGGGTGCTTGGAGGAGGCGCTGCGGTACGCGCGCACGCGCAACGTGTTCGGCCGCGACATCGGGTCCCACCAGCACATCGCGTTCACGCTCTCGCGCATGGCGGCCCGCGTCCACCAGGCGCGGCTCTGCTACTACGACGCGGCGTCGAGGCTCGCGAACGACGTGCCGTTCAAGGTCGAGGCGTCGATCGCCAAGCTCGTGAGCAGTGAGGCCGCCATGGCGAACGCACGCGACGCCGCGCAGATCTTCGGCGGCTACGGCTTCCTCAACGAGAACCCGGTGGCCCGCCACTACCGGGACTCCAAGGTGCTCGAGATCGGGGAGGGGACCACGGAGGTGCAGCTCATGATCATCGCGCGCGGGCTGGGCCTCGAGGCGTGAGCTCTTCGCGGTGCCGAGAACGAGGTTGAGGTCGGCATACCGCCCAGAACGACCGCAACCCCGTTCTCGGCACGGGGGAACCGACGGTACGGGGGAACCGACAGAGGGAAGGAGAGCAGGATGCGGGAGATCACGCAGCGCGGGCTCTACTACGACGAGCTCGAGACCGGGGTGCGCTACGTCCACAGCCCGGGTCGCACGCTCACCGAGGCGGACAACGTGCTGTTCACGACGCTCACCATGAACACGCAGTCGCTCCACCTCGACGCGGCCTGGGCCGCGGGCCAGCCGTTCGGGCAGCGGCTGGTCAACTCGATGCTCACGCTCTCGACGCTCGTCGGGGCCTCGGTCGCGCAGCTCACGCAGGGCACGATCGTCGCCAACCTCGGGTTCGCCGAGGTCGCGTTCCCCCACCCGGTGTTCCACGGCGACACCCTGTACTCCTCGACCGTGGTCCTGGAGAAGCGGCTGTCCGGCTCGCGGCCCGGGCAGGGGGTCGTGACGTTCGAGCACCGGGGGCACAACCAGGACGGCGTGCTCGTGGCGCGGGCCGTCCGGTCGACGCTCGTGTGGGCGCGGGCGGCGCACGAGGCGGCCGCCCGGTCGGCGCCCCCCGGGGCCGCGGCGGGCCCGGAGCCCCTGCCTCCCGCGGTGCCCGACGACGACGCCCACCCCGTGTGCTCGTCGGGCGGGCACCCGCGGGGAGCGTTCGCGCACGAGGCCCCCGCCACCGCACCGCACGCGTCGGGCGAGGCGACCGCGCCGGGCGCGACCGCCTCGACCGCCGCGACCGCCGCGACCACCGCCACGGGCGGGCCGGGCGCGGAGGGGCGCTCCGGCGTCGGGCCGGGGGGCGGTGCCCCGTGACGTCGTTCGACCTGGGGCCCGCGCTCCTCTTCTGCCCCGCCGACCGGCCCGACCGCTACCGCAAGGCCCTCGATCGCGCCGACGCCGTGATCCTCGACCTCGAGGACGCCGTCGCGCCCGACCGCAAGGCCGCTGCGCGCGACGCTCTGCTCGCCGAACCCCTCGACCCCGGGCGGACGATCGTGCGGGTCAACGCGGTCGGGACCCCGGAGCACGCCGCCGACCTGGTCGCGCTCGCGCGCACCGCCTACCGGACCGTCATGGTGCCCAAGGCCGACGAGCGGCTGCCGCTCGACCTGGGCGGGCTGCGCGTGGTCGCGCTGTGCGAGACCGCGGCGGGCGTGCTGGCCGCGCCCGAGCTGGCCCGACGCCCCGGCGTCGCCGCCCTCATGTGGGGGGCCGACGACCTGGTCGCGTCCCTCGGAGGGACGTCGAGCCGCTTCCCCGACGGGACGTACCGGGACGTCGCCCGCGCCGCACGGTCCGCGGTGCTGCTCGCCGCGGGAGCCGCAGGGGTCGCCGCGATCGACGCCGTGCACCTCGCGATCGAGGACCTCGACGGGCTGCGCGCCGAGGCCCTCGACGCCGCGGCCGTCGGGTTCGCCGCGACCGCGTGCATCCACCCCTCGCACGTGCCCGTGATCCGGTCCGCGTACGCGCCGCCCGCTGAGGCCGTCGCGGCGGCGCGCGCGCTGCTCGCCGCCGCCAGGGCGCACGAGGGCGTGTTCACGCACGACGGCGTCATGATCGACGGCCCCTCGCTCCGGCACGCCGAGGCCGTGCTGCGGCGTGCCCGCGCAGCCGACGACGCAGGCCACGCGGGCGAGCCCGCCCCCGAGTCCCTCCGCACAGGAAGCAGGCAGACATGACGACCGACCGGTTCGGACAGGACGGCGGGGGACCGGCCGCCGCGGCGACCCCGCGCCCGCCCGGGGTCCAGCACCACCACGACGCCGCGAGCGCGCTCGACGGCCTGCTCCGCGACGGCATGACGATCGCGGTCGGCGGGTTCGGGCTGTGCGGCATCCCGTCGGACCTCATCGAGGCCGTGCGCGACTCGGGCGTGCGCGGGCTGACCGTGGTGTCCAACAACATGGGCGTCGACGGCAAGGGGCTCGGGCTGCTGCTCGAGAGCGACCAGGTCGACAAGGTCCTGTCGTCGTACGTGGGCGAGAACAAGCTGTTCGCGCAGCGGTACCTCGACGGCGACCTCGAGGTCGAGTTCGTGCCGCAGGGCACGCTCGCCGAACGGCTGCGCGCGGGCGGCGCGGGCATCCCCGCGTTCTACACCGCCACGGGCGTCGGGACCCCGGTCGCGGAGGGCAAGCCCGTCGAGGAGTTCGACGGGCGGCGCTACGTCCTGGAGCGCGGCATCGTCGCCGACCTCGCCCTGGTGCACGCGCACCGGGCCGACGCCTACGGCAACCTCACGTACCGGTTCACCGCCCGGAACTTCAACCCCCTCGTCGCGACGGCCGGTCGCGTCACGGTCGTCGAGGCCGAGATCCTGACCGCCGCCCCCCTCGACCCCGACGTCGTCGTCACGCCCGGGATCTTCGTCGACCGGGTCGTGCCCGCGCGGCCACGCGTCAAGGACGTCGAGCAGCGCACGGTACGCCCGCGTGGCGCGGCCACCGCCGCGGCGACCGCAGGACAGGAGGCCTGAGATGCCCTGGGACCGGGACCAGATGGCCGCGATCGCCGCGGCCGAGCTGCGCGACGGCGACTACGTCAACCTCGGGATCGGTATCCCGACGCTCGTCGCGAACCACCTGCCGCCCGGCGTCTCGATCACGCTGCAGAGCGAGAACGGGATGCTGGGGATCGGCCCGTTCCCGGTCGAGGGCGAGGAGGACGCCGACCTGATCAACGCGGGCAAGCAGACCGTCACGGCCCTGCCGGGCGCGAGCTACTTCGACTCCGCGACGTCGTTCGCCATGATCCGGGGCGGGCACGTCGACATCGCGATCCTCGGAGCCCTGGAGGTCTCCGAGACGGGCGACCTGGCCAACTGGACCGTGCCGGGGAAGCTCGTCAAGGGCATGGGCGGGGCCATGGACCTCGTCGCGGGAACGCCCCGGATCGTGGTGCTCATGGACCACGTGGCACGCGACGGGTCGCCCAAGCTCCGGCGCACGTGCGGGCTGCCGCTCACGGGCGAGGCCGTCGTGGACCGGATCATCACCGACCGTGCGGTTTTCGACGTCGTCCCCGGCCTCGCCGGGACCGGCACCCCGCGCCGCCACCTCGTGCTCCGCGCGGTCGCCCCCGGCGTGACCCTCGACGAGGTGCGCGCCGCGACCGAGGCGGGCTACGCCGTCGGGCTGGAGGACGCCGGGGCCGCCGCCCCGGCAGGACAGGAGGAGTCATGACCGTCATCGCCGGATACGCGCGCACGCCCTTCGTGCGGTTCGACGGCGCCTTCGCGACCGTCCCCGCCGCGGTCCTCGGGGCCCACGCGCTGAGTGCGGCGCTCGCGGACGCGGGGATCGGGCCCGACGACGTGCAGATGGTCCTCGCCGGCCAGGTGCTCCAGGCCGGGGCGGGCCAGAACCCCGCACGGCAGGCCGCCGTCGGGGCGGGCGTGCCGTACACGGTGCCCGCGATGACGCTCAACGCCGTGTGCCTGTCCGGCATGGAGGCCGTGGTGCAGGCGCACCGGCTCGTCACCGCGGGCGAGGCGCAGGTCGTGGTGGCCGTGGGGCAGGAGTCCATGAGCCTCGCGCCGCACGCGTGGGTCGGGTCCCGTGCGGGCCGGAAGCTCGGCGACGTGACCCTCGTCGACACGCTCGCGCACGACGGGCTGCGTGACGCGTTCGAGCAGGACTCGATGGGCCTCAGCACCGAGCGGCACGGCGAGGGGCTCGCGATCAGCCGTGAGGCGCAGGACGCGTTCGCCGCGTCGTCGCACGCCCGCGCCGCCGCCGCGGCCGACTTCCTCCGGGGCGAGATCGCGCCGTTCCAGGTGCCCGGGCGGGGTGGGAGGCTCGTCGAGGCCGACGACGGCGTGCGCCCCGACACCACGGTCGAGGGCCTGGCACGGTTGCGCCCCGCCTTCCGCGAGGACGGCACCATCACGGCCGGGAACGCCTCGCAGATCTCCGACGGCGCCGCAGCACTGGTGCTCGTGAGCGACGAGGAGGCCGCACGGCGCGGACTGGCGGGTGCCCGCATCCTGGGGCACGCCCTCGTCGCAGGACCGGACGTCTCGCTGCACGCGCAGCCCGCCAACGCGATCCTCGCGGCCTGCGCGCGGGCCGGGCTCGGCGTCGACGAGCTGTCCGCGATCGAGATCAACGAGGCGTTCGCCGCGGTGGCCCTCGCGTCCGTGGACGCGCTGGGCGTCGACCCCGCGATCGTCGACGCCCACGGGGGCGCCATCGCGCTCGGCCACCCCATCGGGGCGTCCGGGGCGCGGATCGTCGGGCACCTGGCTCGGCGGCTCGCGGCCCTCGGCGACGAGGCCGTGGGGGCGGCGGCGCTGTGCGGCGGCGGCGGGCAGGGCTCGGCCGTGGTGCTGCGCGCGTAGGGCCGACGACTGCGGCGGGTGCGGGCCTCCGGGACCGGGGGGCCCGACGCTCAGGCGTGCCTGGCCGGGGGCCGGCTGAGGGGAGGGCGCGCTACAGGTCGCCCTTGCGCTGCAGGTACCGCATCGCGGCCCAGCCGATCGGGATGCGCGCCCAGTACGTCGCGACGCGGAAGAGGATCGTGGCCGAGGTGGCGAGCGGGCTCGAGACGCCGGCGGTCGTGAGCCCCAGGATGAGGGCGGTCTCGATCGCGCCCAGGCCACCGGGGGTGGGGACCGCAGCACCTGCCGCGTTGCCGACCAGGTAGATCACGGCGACCTCGATGAGGGTCAGGTTCACCCCGAACGCCGCGAGCGCTGCGTCGAAGGCCAGCACGTAGCCCAGCGTCATGACGATGTTGCCGCCGACGCCCACCGCGAGGCGGCCCGGCTGGCTCAGCATCTCGGACAGGCGGGGCCACACCTGCTGGAGCATCGGGCGGAGCTTCGCGACCGCCCACCGGCGCACGGCCGGGACGAGGAGCGTCGCGACCACGGCCAGGGCCACCCCGGTGATCGCGATCAGGACCGTCGTCGAGGGCAGGTTGACCAGGCCGCCCGAGCCGGTCGAGACCGACAGGATCGCCAGCAGGAGGATCGTCACGACGAACTGCGACACCTGGACCAGGGCCACGGTCGCGACCGCCATGGGCGTCGAGACGCCGCGCTTGGTCAGCATCCGCAGGTTGAGCGCCGCCGGGCCGATCCCCGCGGGGGCCGCGAGGGCCACGAACGAGCCCGCCATCTGGGTCAGCGTCGCCCGCACCATGGGGAGGTTCACGGGCGAGAAGGCCACGAAGGTCAGGGCCGCGCCGAACCAGGTCAGGACGCCCAGGGCGAACGAGACGACGGCCCACCAGGGGTTCGCCGAGCTCACGGCCTCGGCGATCTCCTGGAAGTTGATCGTCGTGACGACCACGGTCACCGCGACGATCGTCAGGGTCAGCGTGATGATCGTCCGGGCGCCGAATCGCGTGATGCGCTGGGGCTCGACGTCGGTCTCCGGCAGGCGCTCGACGAGCGCTGCGCGCAGGTCCTTGAAGAGCTCCTTGTTGGCGCGCATCTCCTCGCGCGTGCTCACGGGCAGCGCGATCGACTGGAGCAGGGGGCCGATCGCCGCGATGTCCTCGTTGGGCAGCACGCTCACGGCCGAGGCCACGGCGCGCTGGGCGCCCACGCGCAGCGCCAGCAGCGCGACCATCTGTGTGAGGTCCATGCGGCGCGAGAGCTCGGAGGACGCGATGTCGCCCTGCTCCCAGCCGGTCAGCCAGACCTTGACCTCGGAGTCGTCGGGGCCGACCGCCGGGTCGTCGGGGTCCGCGGGCGCGGTGGACCCCTCGGCGGTGCCCGCACCCGGACCGGTCCCGGCGGGGTGGGTCGCGGCGCCGCCGGGCTCGCCCCGGCTGACGAGCATGACGTCGGAGGTGAGCGCCCGGTGCGAGAGCCCGGCGTCGTGCGCGAGCTGGATCTGGTGCCACGCCTCGGTGAGGACGGCGTCGGTGACCTCGTCGTCGGGCAGGTCGCGCAGCGACACGGCGCCCACGGCGTGCTCCTGGACGAGGATCATCGAGTCGTCGGCCTCGGCCACGCCGAGCAGCCGCGGCGTGCGGACGCCGGCCGCGCGGGCGGCATAGGCGAGGAGGGCTGTGCGCTCGGCGACGGCCTTGAGCGAGATCGCGGCGCGGCCCTCGATGCCGCGCAGCCGGAGCGAGCGCCAGAACCGGGTGATGACACCCACGACCTGCCGGTCGCCGTCGAGCACCACGACGTCGCGGCGCACGCCGTCCTCGGTGAACATCGCGTAGACGCGGTTGTCGCCGGACCGGGTGAGGGCGATCGCGGCGGGGTCCGACGGGGCCTCGGCGGGCTCGCGGACGCCCTCGCCGAGCGCTCCGGACAGGTGGTCGCCCGCGATCCGCGCGTCGGCGGTCAGGGCCGAGTCCTCGTCGGACCCGGCGATGCGGACCACGCCGACGTGCACCTCGCCCGTGATCTCGCCCTCGGCGTTGACCTCGGTGATGGGGTCCTCGGCGGCCTCGGCGAGCTCGGCCGGCTGGGACACGTCGCGCACGCGCACGAGCGCGGTGGGCGAGTAGCCGGCACGTCGTACGCCGTCGACCAGGTGGGGACCGTACGCGCGCTCGCTGCGCACGCCGGACACCCAGCGCACGGTGTTGCCCGCGATGCGGCCCAGCAGGAGGGTGATGATCACGCCGGGCAGCGAGACCTGGGCCGTGATGAGGACGACGCCGAGCGCGACGAACAGCAGGTTCCAGGACCAGGCGACCGTCCGGCGCCGGGTGCGGGGACCCGCTGCGGTCAGGAGCCCGCTGATCGCGGCGACGTACCAGGGGATGCTGATGGCCCAGACGCCCTGCTTGCGGACCGAGAGCCCCTGGATGAGGTCGTCGGACCCGAACGTCAGCACCGAGAAGGTGAGGGCGATGCCGAGCAGCATGCCGACGGCTGCCGCGGCGATCGACTCGACGACCTGGCGGCCGAGCTTGCGGATGCCGAGCTCGATGAGGACGGCAGTGGGGATCACGAGGGTCACGAGCCCCTCGAGGACCGCGACGGGGATGATGAGGATCGTGGCGAGGAGGTCGGAGAACCCCTGGACGTCCTCGGCGACGCCCGCGGTGGTGCCGTGCGCGTAGACCGACATGAACATGACGAGCGCGATGCCCAGTGCGCACAGCACGATCCCGACGAGGTCGCTGGGGTGGCGGACGCGCGACTCGGGGGTGTCGACGATCCGGACGGTCGGGTCGGTCCCGTCGCCCACGGGGCGCGGGGTCGTGAGGAACGCCCGGAGGGATCGGGGGTCGGGCGCGGCGGGCTCGGTGCGGCCGCGGGCACCGACCTCGTGGACCTGAGGGCCTGGCTCCGCCGCCGCCGCGGGTCCGGCTGGGTCGTGAGCGCGCGCGGGCATGCTTGCGAGTCTAGGGCGGGAGGTCCCGGGAGGCGCGGTATTTCGCCACTTTCGACGGGTGATTTGCCCGCTTGGTCCTGGTGTTCGGCGCCCTTCGGCGCGCGAGTGTGACCAACCTCCAGCACCATGAACCGCAGGCAGCGCTCCCACGCCGGGTCGCCCCGGCAGAGCGCACGACGCGGACGGCGGTGGCTCGTGGCACGGAGCAAGGCACGGAGCAAGGCACGGAGCGAGGACGCGGCGGGCCTCCCGGAGCAGCCCCACGCGTTCAAGAACGTCTGGTGGCTCCCGGTCGTGCGGGGCGTCGCCCTGGTGGTCCTGGGGCTGCTGCTCATGATCCAGCCGCTCGAGCAGCTCGAGACGCTGCGATGGGTGTTCGGCGCGTTCCTCGTGGTGGACGCGGTGCTCGTCGCGGCCCAGGGGCTGGCGCACCGCCGGCAGGTGGGGTGGCGGTGGTGGCTCGCGCAGGCGGTCGTCGACGTCCTGTTCGCGCTCGCGGTGACGTTCTGGCCGGACCTGAGCGTGGTCGCGCTCTACTACGTCCTGGTCGTGTGGGTCCTGGTGCTGGGGGTCACGGCGATCGTCGGGGCGGCGGGCCTGGTGCGCAACCGCGACCTGGGGTGGTCGTGGATGCTCACGTTCGGGATCGTGTCGGCGCTGTTCGGCCTGCTGCTCGTGACGCGCCCGGTCGACGCCGGAGACGTCCTGAGCCTGACGGTCGTGGTGTTCGGGCTGTACGCGTTCGTCGCGGGGGCGATCCACGTGGTCTCGGGCTTCGGGGTGCGGTCGGTCGCGCGCGAGCTCGCGGACCTGCGGGCCCGGGCGGTCGCGGCGGGGGTGGTCGTGACGGGAGGGTCGGTGCTGGGGGCGGGGCCGTCGGCACCGGTGGTCGCGGAGGCCGCGGCAGCGCCCGCCCCGGTCGGGGGAGGTCAGGCGGGCCCGACGGCGGAGATCACCCCGGGCGGCGAGGTCCAGGTCGGCGAGGTCCCGGGCGCAGCGGCGCCGGGGGAGGCGGCCCCGGGGGAGGCGGCCCCGGGGGAGGCGGCCGAGACGGGAGGCGTGGCCGCGCGTGACGTCGCGCCCGAGGAGGTGACCCGGCCGCCCGAGCCGGGGTCCGACGTCGGGCAGGGGACGTCCGGTCGGTGAGCGGCCCGCTCCGAACAGGGCGTGACGCACCGGAACGTACTCCTGGGTAACTTCACCCTGTGATCCGTCTCACCATGTGGAGGCGGGAGTTACGACCCGGTAACAACATGACCGGAACCGCACCATCTCGCCCTTCGGGGGTGCTTGACCGAAACAATGATGTGTTAGACATCACGCACCTTGGTCACAGTGCCAGGCCGTGGGAGCGCCACCGCGCCCCTGCCCCAGGACCCCGAAGAAGAGGTGTGACGGATGACGACCGTTTCCAGGAAGCGGCTCCTCGCCGCAACGGCGGGCCTCGCCGTCGTGACGTTCACGCTCACGGCGTGCGGCGACGGCGGCAACGACGACGGCGGCGGCAACGCGAGCGCGGGCGGCGCGCTCACCATCGGCACGACCGACAAGGTCACGACGCTCGACCCGGCCGGCTCGTACGACAACGGGTCCTTCGCGGTCATGAACCAGGTGTACCCGTTCCTCCTGAACACCCCGTACGGCAGCCCCGACGTCGAGCCCGACATCGCGGAGTCGGCCGAGTTCACCGCGCCCACCGAGTACACCGTCAAGCTCAAGCCCGGCCTGACGTTCGCCAACGGCAACGAGCTCACGTCCTCGGACGTGAAGTTCACGTTCGACCGGCAGGTCGCGATCAACGACGAGAACGGCCCCTCGTCGCTGCTCTACAACCTGGCCAGCGTCGCCGCGCCCGACGACACGACCGTCGTCTTCACGCTCAAGTCGCCCGACGACCAGGTCTTCCCGCAGATCCTGTCGAGCCCCGCCGGCCCCATCGTCGACGAGGAGGTCTTCGCGGCGGACGCCCTGACGCCCGACACCGAGATCGTCGCCGGCAAGGCGTTCGCGGGCCAGTACTCGATCGCGAGCTACGACTTCAACAACCTCGTGTCCTACGAGGCCTTCGCCGACTACCAGGGCGTCCTCGGCCCGGCCGCGACCGCCAAGGTCAACACCAAGTACTACGCCGACGCGTCCAACCTGAAGCTGGACATCCAGGAGGGCAACATCGACGTCGCCTTCCGCAGCCTGTCCGCGACCGACATCGACGACCTCCGGGGCAACGACAAGGTCAAGGTCGTCGACGGCCCGGGCGGCGAGATCCGCTACATCACGTTCAACTTCGACTCCCAGCCGTACGGCGCGAAGGCCGAGGGGGCGGACCCTGCCAAGGCGCTCGCCGTGCGCCAGGCCGTCGCAGACCTGATCGACCGCGACGCCATCGCGACCCAGGTCTACAAGGGCACCTACACGCCGCTGTACTCGTACGTCCCCGCGGGCCTGACCGGCGCGGTCGAGCCCCTCAAGGAGCAGTACGGCGACGGCCAGGGCGGTGCCGACGCCGACGCGGCCAAGGCGCGCCTCGAGGCCGCGGGGGTCACGGTCCCCGTGGCGCTCGACCTGCAGTACAGCAACGACCACTACGGTCCGTCGTCGGGCGAGGAGTACGCGCTCATCAAGGACCAGCTCGAGGAGAGCGGCCTGTTCGCGGTCAACCTGCAGACCACCGAGTGGGTCCAGTACTCCAAGGACCGCACGGCCGACGTCTACCCCGCCTACCAGCTCGGCTGGTTCCCGGACTACTCCGACGCCGACAACTACCTGACGCCGTTCTTCCTCCAGGAGAACTTCCTCGCGAACCACTACTCCGACCAGGAGGTCAACGACCTGATCCTCCAGCAGGCCGCCACGCCCGACGCGGCAGCCCGCACGGCCCTCATCGAGGAGATCCAGACCAAGGTCGCCGAGGACCTCTCGACCGTGCCGTACCTCCAGGGTGCGCAGGTCGCGGTCGTCGGAACGGGCGTCGAAGGGACCGAGGACACGCTCGACGCGTCCTTCAAGTTCCGCTACGGAGCCCTCTCCAAGGGCTGACCCCACAGCGCTCGGGGTGGTCCGGCCGACGGCGTCCGGCCCGCCCCGAGCACTCTCGCCGGGGCTCCCGTCACGGGAGCCCCGGGCCCGCGCAGCAGGACCGCAGGCCACCGAGCAGCGCGGCTCGGACCACGACGAACGGACGACATGACCACGACGACCGACCAGGTGACCACGGCCGACCCGCCGGGCACCGGGACCTCCCGCTCCACACCCCCGCGGAAGAAGACGTCCGGAGGAGGTGGGCTGGGGCGGTACGTCCTGGTCCGGTTCCTCCTCATCATCCCGACCGTCTTCATCCTCGTGACGACCGTGTTCGTCGTCATGCGATCGACGGGCGACCCCATCACGGCCGCGCTCGGCGGGCGCCTGCGGGCGGACCAGCTCGCCGAGCGCATCCACGAGGCCGGGTACGACCGTCCGCTCGTCGTCCAGTACCTCGAGTACCTGGGCGGGATCGTGCGCGGCGACTTCGGGACCACGATCAGCGACAACCGTCCGGTGTCCGAGGTCCTGACGACCTACGGCGCCGCGACGCTCGAGCTCGCGGTCTACGCGCTGATCATCGCGTTCCTGGTCGGCGTGCCGCTCGGGCTCGTCGCGGCGCACCACCGGGACCGGATCCCCGACGCCGTCCTGCGCATCTTCGCGATCCTCTGCTACGCGACGCCCGTGTTCTTCGCGGGCCTCCTGCTCAAGCTCGTCTTCTCGGTCGGTCTCGGGTGGTTCCCCGTCGCGGGCCGAGCGTCCACGGGCGCCGAGCTGCAGATGATGGCGCTGCCCGACCCGTCGGGCTTCTACGTCGTCGACGCGATCCGCACGGGCGACCCCGCGGTCCTGGGCGACGTGCTCCTGCACGCCGTCCTGCCGGGCGTGGCGCTGGGCCTGCTGACGGCGGGGGTGTTCCTGCGCCTCGTGCGCACCAACGTGATCGGCACGCTCGCGACCGACTACGTCGACGCGGCCCGCTCGCGCGGCGTCTCCGAGGGCCGGCTCGTCCGCACGCACGCGTGGCGTCCAGCCCTCATCCCGATCATCACGGTCATGGGCATGCAGATCGCGATGCTCCTGGCCGGGGCCGTCCTCACGGAGACCACGTTCGAGTGGAAGGGCCTGGGGTTCATGCTCGCGCAGTACCTCCAGGCCCGTGACTTCGTCGCGGTCCAGGGGATCGTCGTCCTGCTGGCCGTGATCGTCGCGGTCACGAACTTCCTCGTGGACGTCCTCGCGGCGCTCATCGACCCGAGGGTGAGGTACTGACATGGCCCGCCGACTCTCCTGGGGCCGCCTGCCCGTCGTCCACCAGCTCCGGCAGAGCGTGGGCCTGCAGCGCGGCATGCTCGTCGCGGGCCTGGTCGTCACGGCGATCTTCCTGCTCACCGCGATCGCCGCGCCGTGGCTCGCGCCGTACGGCTTCAGCCAGCTCCGCGCGGACGGTGTCCTGTTCGGGGCGCAGCAGCCGCCGTCGGCCGAGCACCTGCTCGGCACGACCGTGGGCGGGTACGACGTCCTGTCGCGCGTGATCTGGGGCGCGCGGACCGCCGCCCTGGTGATCGTGGTCGCGATCGCGGCGTCGATCGTGGTCGGGGTCCTGCTGGGCCTGGTCTCGGGGTACTTCGGGGGCTGGCTCGACCGCGTCCTCGTCGTCGTGTGCGACGCGATCTACGCGTTCCCGTCGCTGCTCCTCGCGATCCTGCTGGCGATCGTCATCAGCGGCGGCCAGTCTGACCTGTGGGGTGGCATCCTCGCCGCCGCGTTCTCGATCACGGTCGTGTTCATCCCACAGTACTTCCGCGTGATCCGCGCGGAGACGGTGCGGATCAAGGCCGAGGCGTTCATCGACTCGGCGCGCGTGATCGGGACGCCGCACCGCCGCATCATGGGCCGGCACGTCCTGCGCAACGCGACGCGCACCCTCCCGCTCATCGTGACGCTCAACGCGTCGGAGGCGATCCTCACGCTCGCGGGGCTCGGCTTCCTGGGCTTCGGCATCGAGCCGACGGCCGCGGCCGAGTGGGGCTACGACCTCAACAAGTCGTTGTCCGACGTGACGAGCGGCATCTGGTGGACCGCGCTCTTCCCCGGCCTCGCGATCGTGCTCGCGGTCCTGGGCATCACGCTCGTGGGCGAGAGCCTCAACGACCTGGCGGACCCGCGCCTGCGCAGCCGCCGGGCGGCCGCGGTCGGTGCGGGCGAGGTCGCGGAGACGTCGGTCGTGCCGGGCGGTGCGCTGACGGCCGGCCCCGCGGGGCTGGGCGGTCTGGAAGGTTCGGGGACGCTGGGCGACGAGGGAATCGAGGTGCGCCCGTGAGCGCGCAGGCACCAACCACCGGCCCGACGGCGTCGCGCGCCTCGGGTGCGGTCGTCACCGTCCGGGACCTCACGGTCTCGTTCGCGACCGACGCCGGACCGATCCTCGCCGTCGACGGCGTGGACCTCGAGGTGGCCCCGGGCGAGGTGCTCGCGGTCGTCGGCGAGAGCGGCAGCGGCAAGACCGTGACCGCCAAGACGATCCTCGGCCTGCTCCCGGAGACCGCGACGGCGCGTGGCGCCGTCGTGCTCGCGAACAAGGCGGGGACGAGCGAGTCCGACGTCGTGAGCCTGAGCCGCTCCCAGCTGCGGGCCGTGCGCGGCACGGACGTGGCGATGGTCTTCCAGGAGCCGTCGGCAGCGCTCAACCCGGTCTTCACCGTGGGGTGGCAGATCGTCGAGGGGCTGCGGGCGCACCGGCGCGTGCGGCGCGCCGAGGGGCGGGAGCAGGCGATCGACGTGCTGCGCCGGGTCGGCATCCCCGACCCCGAGACGGCTGTGGACAAGTACCCGCACCAGTTCTCCGGCGGGCAGAAGCAGCGCGTGGTGATCGCGATGGCGCTCGCGCTCGACCCCGGGCTGATCGTCGCCGACGAGCCGACGACCGCGCTCGACGTGACCGTGCAGGCCGAGATCCTGGACCTCCTGCGGCGCTGCCGCGACGAGTTCGGGACGGCGATCGTCCTCATCACGCACAACATGGGCGTGGTCGCGGA
Organism: Oerskovia sp. 140933; assembly: GCF_059651515.1. Lineage (NCBI taxonomy): Bacteria > Bacillati > Actinomycetota > Actinomycetes > Micrococcales > Cellulomonadaceae > Oerskovia > Oerskovia sp. 140933. The sequence goes on along the minus strand of NZ_JAMXIO010000006.1, from coordinate 48,881 downwards.
CCTCGCGGACCGCGTGGCCGTGATGTACCAGGGCAAGGTCGTCGAGCAGGCCGACGTCCGGACGCTGTTCGCGGACCCGCAGGCCGAGTACACGCGCACCCTCCTCGCGGCCGTGCCCCGCGTCGGTGGCGGCGTGGCCAACGCGGCCGCCCGCGTCGAGGCGCGTGCCGAGGGGTGGGCCGAGGGCGCGCCCGTGGTCGTGGCCCAGGGGCTGCGGATCGAGTACCCGGGCCGGTTCCGCAAGCCCGCGTTCCTCGCGGTCGACGACGTCGACCTGACGATCCGCCCCGGCGAGGTGCTGGGGCTCGTGGGGGAGTCGGGCAGCGGCAAGACGACCATCGGCCGGGCGATCGGCGGTCTCACGCCCGTCACGGGCGGGTCGCTCTCGGTGCTCGGCGTGGAGATGTGCGGTGCGCGCGAGCGTGCCGTGCGGCCCGTGCGGCCGCGCATCGGGTTCGTGTTCCAGGATCCCGCGTCGAGCTTCAACCCGCTCCTCACGATCGCCGAGTGCGTGGCCGAGCCGCTCGTGGTGCACGGCCGGGCCGGTGACGCGGCGGACGCGCGCGGCCGGGTCGACGAGCTGCTCGAGTCGGTCCAGCTCCCGCGCTCGTACGGCGACCGGTACCCGCACGAGCTCAGCGGCGGGCAGCGTCAGCGCGCGAGCCTCGCCCGGGCGCTCGCGCTCGACCCCGAGCTGCTGGTAGCGGACGAGCCGACGTCGGCGCTCGACGTGTCCGTGCAGGCGCGCGTGCTCGAGCTGTTCGCCGAGCTCCAGCGAGAGCTGGGGTTCGCGTGCCTGTTCATCAGTCACGACCTCGCGGTCGTGGACCTGCTCGCGGACCGGATCGCGGTGCTCTACCGGGGCCGGCTCGTCGAGGAGGGGACGTCGGCCGAGGTCCTCGGGGCGCCGCGGCACACGTACACCAAGCAGCTCCTGGCGTCGCTGCCCGTGCCGGACCCGGTGCTCCAGGCCGAGCGCCGGGAGGAGCTGCGGGCGCTGCGGGTCTGAGGGCCCGCGCGCCCGCGCGCCCGCGCGCTGAGTGCGGAGCAGTTGCTGCCGAACAGGAGTTCTGACGACAACTGCTCCGCACTCGGCGGCGCGTGGGTGGCCTGGCGGCGGCGGTCAGCCGACGCCCAGCGCCTCGAGCCACTCGCGCGGCAGCAGGGCATAACCCACGAACGCGACCACGTCGAGGAGCGTGTGGGCGATCACGAGCGGCACGACCCGGTGCCGCCCCCACCTGCTCGTGTAGAACCACGAGAACACGACGCCCATGACGACGTTCCCGATGAACGGTCCGATGCCCTGGTACAGGTGGTACGAGCCGCGCAGCAGCGAGCTCCACACGACGAACTTCACGCGTCCCCAGCCCAGGTCCTTGGTGCGCTCGAACAGGTACGCGACCGCGATGACCTCCTCGAGCAGCCCGTTCTGGAGGGCCGCGAGGATCAGGATCGGCACCGTCCACCAGTAGTCGGCGAGGTTGGCGGGGTTGACCTGGACCGTGATCCCCAGCGCACGGCCGGCCACGTACAGCGCGAGCCCGGGGATGCCGATGACCGCGGCGAGCGCGAACCCCCAGCCCGTGTCGCGCCACGGCCGGCTGCCGTCGAGCCCGATCGCCCGGGTGGCCGACCGGCCGCGCGCCGAGAGCAGGTAGAGCGCGAGCGCGACCGGCACGAGCGCGAAGCCGATGCTGAGGATCTGGTAGGTCAGGTCGAGGTAGGGGCGGGGTGACTGGCTGTTGTTGATGCTCGCGCTCTGCTCGGCGAGCGGGGTGCCCTCGGTCAGCCGCGCGACGATGTTGACGACCGCGTACACGCCCGAGCGCCCCAGGCTCAGGCCCAGCAGGATCCAGATCTCGGCACCGATGCGCCGGCGGGTCTCGGGGCGGTCGGCCGTCGTCGGGGCCCAGCGCGAGCGCCTGCCGTCGGCCGACGCTCCGGGGGTGGTGTCTGTGCCGGCGGCCGTGCCGGGCGGGCCGGGGGGAATGGTCACCTCGTCGTTATAGCACCGGTTGATGCCGACTGCCGCACGGTCTTCACAGAATCCTCGTCGGCTGGTCAAGGGGCGTCCGAGCGGCCTGCAGACGACCTTCCTACCCTGGAAGGACCGTGACTTCTCAGACTCCTCCCTCCATCCGCCCGACCGCCCCGGACGCCTCGGCGTCGAACGACCCCGACGACGACCTCGACGAGAAGCCGCCAGGCCTCTCCGTCACGCAGGTCGTCGCGAGCGCGCTCGCCGCCGTGAGCTCGACGGTCCTGCTGTCGTACCTGGGGGTCGCCGGGACGATCATCGGTGCGGGCGTCGCCTCGGTCCTGACGGTCGTCGGGAACAACCTCTACACGCGCTCGATCCTCAAGACGCGGCGCCAGATGAAGGCTGCGCTGCAGGCGGGCGTGGTGCTGCCGGTGGGCAAGAACGGGCGCAAGGTCCTGCGGCCGACGCTCGCGCCGTCCCGGTCGACGGGCGGCTCGTCGGGCTCCGACGGGGACGGGCGGACCGACGACACCCTCGAGAGCACCGCGGTCCTGCCCGCGGTCGACGGCACGCACGACCCGGACAGCACCGTGGTCCTGGACCCGACGGACCTCGACGGCACGCCGCTGGGCGACCTGCACACCGCGGCGGCCGACGGGCCCGACGTCGTCGCGGACGGTGGGCAGGACGGCGACGGCCCGGACGAGGGTGCGGACGGCGACGAGGCGGACGGTGCGACCTCGCGTCGCCCGAGCCGCAAGACCTTGATCCTGTCGGCCGTCGGCGTCTTCGCGGTGATCCTGCTGGGCGTGACCCTGGTCGAGGTGATCGCGGGGCGCCCCCTGAGCGAGATCCTGCGCGGCGAGGAGGGCTCGGGCACGTCGATCAGCCACGTCGTCTCGCGAGCGCCCGCGTCGACCGACGACACGACGGGGGACACGACGGGCGACACGACGGGCGACACCTCGACCGACTCGCCGGGCACGGGCAGCACGCCCGCTCCGAGCGAGTCCGTGCCGGCCCCGGCCCCGAGCGACCCCGCGACCACGGTCCCGGACCCCGAGCCGACCGCGCCGGTGTCCCCCGAGCCGAACCCGACGCCGGGGACCGGTGAGGAGTCGGGCGGCACCGGTTCCGGTGCGGGGACGGACGGCTCGGGCGCGGGCTCCGGCTCGGGAGTCACCGACCTCGAGGAGCTGCCCGGTACGGGAACCGGCAGCGGCACGGGTGCCGAGAGCCTGCCGGGCGGCGTCTCGGGGGCGGGGACCGCGCACTAGGCCTGGGCTCCGGCACCCCGGGTTCGGCGCTGCTCCTGACGGTGCCCCCGGTGCGACGCGCCCCACGACACGAGAGGCGTCCTCTGCGGAGGGCGCCTCTCGTCGTCTGCCCGGCCATGTCTGCCTGGCCGCGCCCGTCCGACGGATCCCGGTCCACCCCTTGCGCAGACCCCGCTCCTGCTGTCAGGCTACAAAGTAGTTTGCAGTACAAACCTCAGGAGGAGCCGCCGTGCCCGCCCAGACGCCCGACCAGACCGCCGGACCCACCCAGGGGTCCGACGACGACCTGCCGCTCGACCCTGCCGAGAGCCTGCGACTCATCGCGGCCCAGCAGGAGAAGGTCAAGGACGTCGAGCCCGACGGCCGCGTCCTCTACGGGGTCTGGGGGCTGGCATGGGGGCTGGGCTACACGACGCTCTACGCGAGCTCGCTGCGCACGGCGGACGCAGCAGCGACGGTGACCGGAGCGGCCGGGGCGGGCGGCGCCGTCGGGCAGCCCGAGCCCTGGGCCTTCCTCGCCTTCACGTTCCTCATCGTCTCGGCGGTGGCGGTCACGATCGTGCACGTCCTGACCCGCACCAGCGGGCTGCGCGGCACGGGTGCCCGCTCGGGCGCGCTCTACGGCTGGGCCTGGTTCATCTCGTTCGCAGCCATGAGCATGGTCCTCGCCGGCCTCGCCCGTGCGGACGCGAACCCCGAGGTCATGGCGCTCGCGAGCAACTCCCTGTCGTGCCTGGTCGTCGGGATCATGTACCTCGCGGGCGGGGCCATGTGGCAGGAGAGCCGCCTGTACGTCCTGGGCGTGTGGATCCTGATCGTCGCCGGAGCCGCGACGATCGTGGGCCTCCCGGGCCTCTACCTCGTCATGGCTGCCGCAGGGGGAGGCGGGTTCCTGCTCATGACCCTCGTCGAGCAGGTCCTGCGCGTGCGGACCCGCCGCCGGATCGCGGGAGACGTCCGTGCCTGACGTCGAGCTCGACCCGGTCATCCACGCCCAGTCGCGGCTGCGCGTCGTCGCGACCCTCGCGGCCCTCGGCACGGGCGACCAGATCGCCTTCCCCCGCCTCCGCAAGCTCCTCGACATGACGGCGGGCAACCTCTCGACGCACCTGCGCAAGCTCGAGGACGCCGGGTACGTGACCGTCACCAAGACGCACGAGGGCCGCACCCCGGCCACCTACATCAGCCTGACCCCTCGCGGGCGACGCGCCTTCGAGGTCTACACCGAGTCCCTGAGCATGCTCCTGAGAGGAGCCGGATCGTGACCAGCCAGCAAGCCGACGCCGCAGAGGGCGCCCGCGGGGAGCCCTCAACCCCGTCGCCGTCCAGCCAGGCAGCACCGCGCACGGCGCTCGTCTCCGTGCAGCACGTGACCCGACGCTTCGGCGACGTCGTCGCGCTCGACGACGTGACCCTCGAGGTCGGGGCCGGTGAGCTCGTGGGCCTCCTGGGCCCCAACGGCGCCGGGAAGTCGACGCTGCTCTCGCTCGTGAGCGGGCAGCGCAAACCCGACACGGGCGTCGTCCGCCTGTTCGGCGGCGACCCGCGCGACGCCTCGTCCCGCCAGGGGCTCGGCCTGACACCCCAGGAGACCGGCCTGCCCGCGACGCTCAAGGTCCGCGAGGTCGTCGACTTCGTCGGCAAGCACTACGCGAACCCGGTGCCCACGGGAGAGCTGCTCGAGCAGTTCGGGCTGTCCGAGCTCGCGGGACGCCAGACCGGGGCCATGTCCGGCGGGCAGAAGCGCCGCCTCGCGGTCGCGCTGTCGCTCGTCGGCCGGCCCCGGGTCGTCCTGCTCGACGAACCCACCACGGGCCTCGACGTCGGTGCGCGGCAGGCGCTGTGGGCCGCGATCCGCGAGTATCACGCGAACGGCGGGACCGTGCTGCTCACGAGCCACTACCTCGAGGAGGTGCAGGCGCTCGCCCAGCGCGTCGTCGTGATCGACCAGGGCGTCGTCAAGGCCGACGACACGCTCGACGCGATCCTGCGCCGCGTCGGGCTGCGGCGGGTCGTCGTGCGCAGCACCGCGGACCTGGGGACGGACCTGCCGGGCGTCGTGCGGTCCGAGCGGACCCCCGACGGCCCGGCGGCCAGGACCGCCGGGGCCCCGGACGCCGTCGGTGGCACCGCGGCGGCAGGGTCTGCCGGGTCCGCCAGAGGCTGGCGCTACGAGCTGTTCACGGCCGACGCCGACGAGCTCGTCCGCACGCTCGTGACCTCGGGACTGCCGTTCCACGGCCTCGAGATCCGGGGCGCGAGCCTCGAGGAGGCGTTCGAGCAGATGGTCGCGCGCGCCCCCGCGGGTGCCGCTCCGCCCGGCGCCCGACCTGGCGCGACCACCGCCCCCGGTGGGGCGCCGACCCCGACGGGCGCGACGCCGTCGGGCACCCTGGACCGGCGGACCTCCGAGGAGGAGAGCGCGCGATGAGCACCCCCGACGCAGTCACCACGACCCCCGGCGTGAGCGGACGCCCGCCCGGCGCCGCGACCCTCACCTGGATCCACCTCAAGTACCAGTTCCTCGAGACCGTGCGTGTGCCCATCGCGGTCCTCGGGAACCTGCTCTTCCCGGCGCTCGCGATGTTCTTCTTCGTCGTGCCGCAGCCGACCGTCGCGGGCGACCCCGTCGCGGCGACCATGGCCGTCGCGTCGCTCGGACTGTTCGCGATCTGCTCGGCGAGCCTGTTCACCTACGGCCTGGGCGTCGCGGAGGACCGCGCGCTGCCGTTCGACCCGTTCCTGCGCTCGCTGCCCGCGGGCCCCGCGCCGCGCATGATCGCGCGCATCCTCAACGGCGGGATCTTCTCGCTGTTCGGGCTCGTGCCGCTCATCCTCATCGGGTGGCTGTTCACCGCGGCCTCCGTGACGTGGTCGCAGCTCCTCGCGGGCGTGGGGACCGTGCTCCTCGTGTCGGTGCCGTTCGTGCTGCTGGGCATCGCGATCGGCTACTCGCTCTCGGCCAAGGCCGCGCTGCCCGTGGTGCAGGTCATCCTGTTCCCGCTCGCGTTCCTGGGCGGGTTGTTCGTGCCGCCGTTCCTGTTCCCCGACTGGCTGAACACGATCTCCGAGGCCACCCCGACGCGCGCGGGCCGTGACCTGATGATCCAGGCGCTCACGGGAGAGCCGGCCTACGGGCTCGCGTGGGTCGTGCTGCTGGGGTGGACCGTGGTGTTCGCGGCGCTGGCGGTGTGGGCGTACCGGCGGGACGAGGGGCGCCGGTTCAGGTAGGCGCGTCTCGTGGTGTCGAGAACGAGGTTGCGGTCGTCGTCCGGTGGATGGCGACCGCAACCTCGTTCTCGACGGGGCGCGAGCGGGACGACCGTCCTCTCGCTTCCACCCGTCGGGGTAAATGTGATATCACTTTGATAGATGCGGGGCGCGAGGCGCCGCAGCCCGACGAGAGGAACCGTCATGAGCGACACCACCGTCCCCCCGCAGGAGTCCGTGGGTGGCGAGCCGAGCGGGCGCCCCGTCGGCCACGACGGCACACGCGTCGACGTGACCGAGCGCCCCGCCTGGTCGACCGGTGCGGGCGGCGCCCTGGTCGCGCTGCTCGGCGTCGCGCTGCTCGCGGTCGGCGCGGTCGCGCTGTTCGCCGTGGGAGAGGGGCCCGCGGTCCTGGGCGGCGTCGTCGTGTCGGTCCTCGCGATCCTGCTGCTCACCGGGCTCGGCGTCGTCAACCCGGGCCAGACGCTCGTCGTGCAGCTCTTCGGCCGCTACCTCGGCACGATCCGCCGCACGGGGCTCGTCTTCACCGTGCCCCTCACGACGCACAAGCGCGTCTCGGTGCGCGTGCGCAACTTCGAGACGAGCGAGCTCAAGGTCAACGACGCCGACGGCAACCCCATCAACATCGCCGCGATCGTCGTCTGGCAGGTCGCCGACACCGCGAAGGCCACGTTCGCCGTCCAGGACTACCAGGACTTCGTCCGCGTCCAGTCCGAGTCCGCGCTGCGCCACGTCGCCATGTCCCACCCGTACGACCAGGCCGAGGAGGGCGAGGAGTCCCTGCGCGGCGCGACCGAGCTCGTGTCGGCGGAGATCGCGCAGGAGGTCGCGGCGCGCGTCGTCATCGCCGGTGTCGAGGTCGTCGAGGCCCGCATCTCCAACCTCGCGTACGCCCCCGAGATCGCGCAGGCCATGCTCCAGCGCCAGCAGGCCGGGGCGATCATCGCGGCCCGGTCGAGGATCGTCGAGGGCGCGGTGTCCATGGTCGAGGACGCTCTCCAGCGTCTCGAGGCCGAGTCGATCGTCACGCTCGACGACGAGCGCCGCGCCGCGATGGTCTCGAACCTGCTCGTCGTGCTGTGCAGCGACAGCCGTGCGACCCCCGTCGTCAACGCGGGGTCGCTGTACTCGTGACCCCCGAGGTCCCGGCGCCCGCTCCGGGCGGGGAGCCGGGGGACGGCGTCCCGGAGCCCGACGCCGCCGCGTCCGCCGCGTCCGCCGGGGGGACGGGTGCGGCCCGGCGGGCGCGGACCGAGCGGAAGCAGGTCCTGCTGCGCCTCGACCCGGCGGTGCACGACGCGCTCGCACGGTGGGCGTCGGACGAGCTGCGGAGCGTCAACGCGCAGATCGACATGGTGCTGCGCCGCGCCCTCGACGCGGAGGGCAGGTTGCCGCGCGACGTCCGTCCGGCCCGGCGCCCGGGGCGTCCTCCGGCGGAGTAGCCGCCGGCACCGGGCCCGCCCCCCGTGCCGAGAACGAGGTTGAGGTCGCCATCCCGGGGATGACGACCTCAACCTCGTTCTCGACCGCGCGGAACGTCGGGTTCAGCCCGCCCGGCGCAGCCGCAGCGAGTTCCCGACCACGAGCACCGAGCTCATGGCCATCGCGGCCCCGGCGATCATGGGGTTGAGCAGGCCTGCCGCGGCGAGCGGGATCGCCGCCACGTTGTAGGCGAAGGCCCAGAACAGGTTCTGCTTGATGACGCGCAGCGTCTGGCGCGAGAGCCGGATCGACGTCGCGGTCGAGCGCAGGTCGCCGCGCACGAGCGTGATGTCGCTCGCCTCGATCGCGACGTCGGTGCCCGTGCCCATGGCCAGGCCGAGGTCGGCCCCGGCCAGCGCGGCGGCGTCGTTCACGCCGTCCCCGACCATCGCGACGACGCGGCCCTCTGCGCGCAGGCGGGCGACGACGTCGACCTTGTCCTGCGGCAGGACCTGCGCGATCACGTCCTCCTCCGCGATGCCGACCTGGCGGGCCGCGACCCGGGCCGCGCCCGCGTTGTCGCCCGTGAGGAGGAGGGGGCGCAGGCCGAGCTCGCGGAGCTCGGTCACGGCCTGGGCCGAGGTCTCCTTGACGGGGTCGCGGAGCACGAGGACGCCCTGCGCGGCGCCGTTCCAGGCGACGACGACGGCGGTCGCGCCCGTGGACTCGGCCTCGTCGAACGCGCGGCGCAGGTCCGTCCCGCCCGCGGAACCGTCCGACGCGTCGAACGCGATGCCCTGCTCGGCGAGCCAGGTCGGGCGACCGACCAGGACCCGCTGCGCGTTGAGCGCCCCGTCGGGGGACAGACCCGAGTGCGCGGTGCGGACCAGGCCGCTCACGCCGCCGCCGGGTGAGCTCACGAAGTCGAAGACCTGTGCCGAGCCGATGACGACTCCGTCGGCCCCGGTCTCGACGGTCGCGGGCTGCGCCGCCGTGTTCTCCGGCGTGGCCGACCCCGTGGCCGACCCCGCGACCGACCCTGCGGTCGACCCCGCGACCCGGGCCGCGGCCGCCGCGACGGCCTGCGCGATCGGGTGCTCGCTCAGTCCTTCCACCGCGCCGGCGAGCTGCAGGGCGTGGTGCGCGGCGCCGTCGGGCCCCTCGCTCGGTGAGCCGGCAGCAGCCCGCGCCGCCTCCGACCCCAGGTCGAGCGAGCCCTCGCGCGTGACCACGCGCTCGAGCGCCATGCGGCCCTGCGTCACGGTGCCGGTCTTGTCGAGCACGATCGTGTCGACGCGGCGCGTGGACTCCAGGATCTCCGGGCCCTTGATGAGGATCCCGAGCTGCGCTCCGCGGCCCGTGCCGACGAGCAGGGCGGTCGGCGTCGCGAGGCCCAGGGCGCACGGGCACGCGATGATGAGCACGGCCACCGCGGCCGTGAACGCGAACTGCGTGCTCGCCCCCGCGAGCAGCCAGCCGCCGAGGGTCAGCACCGACAGCACGAGCACGATCGGTACGAACACGGCCGAGATCCGGTCCGCGAGGCGCTGCACGGGCGCCTTGCCCGTCTGCGCCTGGCTCACGAGGCGCCCGATCTGGGCGAGCGTCGTCTCCTCGCCCACGCGCGTCGCGCGGACGAGCAGGTGGCCGGAGGTGTTGACGGTCGCGCCCGTGACGTCGTCGCCCGGCGTCACGTCGACGGGCACGGGCTCGCCCGTGAGGAGCGAGGTGTCGACGGCGGAGCTGCCCTCGACCACGACGCCGTCGGTCGCGACCTTCTCGCCCGGGCGGACCGTGAACAGGTCGCCCTCGCGCAGGGCGGAGACGGGCACGCGCTCGGTCACGCGCTGACCGTCGGGGTCGGTCGTGACACGCTCGGCGTCCTTGGCGCCCATCGCGAGGAGCGAGCGCAGCGCGTCGCCGGCCTTGCGGCGCGAGCGGTGCTCGGACCAGCGGCCCGCGAGGAGGAACGTCGTGACGACCGCAGCGACCTCGAAGTAGAGCTCGGGCATGGAGCCGTGCTCGCGCGAGGGCAGCAGCGAGACGGTCATGCGCATCCCGATCTCGCCCGCGCCGCCCAGCAGCAGCGCCCACAGGGACCACAGGGTCGCGGCGATCACACCGATCGACACGAGCGTGTCCATGGTCGAGGCGCCGTGGCGGGCCGCGCGGAACGCCGCGGTGTGGAAGGGCCACGCGCCCCACGTCACGACGGGCAGGGCCAGGGCCGTCACGACCCACTGCCAGCCCGGGAACTGCAGCGCCGGGACCATCGAGAGCAGCACGACGGGCAGCGTGAGGATCGCGGCGACCTTGAGGCGGCGACCGAGGTCGGCGCCGCGGTCGCGCGTGGGGGCCGAGGTGTCGGCCGCGTCGGGCGCCGGGGCGGTCGGGGGTGCGATCGAGGGGGCGGGCCGGGTGTCGGGCTGGTCGTCACGACGAGCGGTCGCCTGCGGGCTCGCAGGTCCTGCCGCGGGTGCGGGTGCGGGGGCGGCGGCGCCCGCGGCCTTCGCCGCGACGGCCGGGGTCGCGGCGCGGCGCCCGGTCACGCGTGCCTGGTAGCCGGCCTTCTCGACGGCGGCGACGAGCTCGGCGTCGGTCACGCCCTCGGGCAGCACGACGTGCGCGCTCTCGAGCGGCAGGTTCACGGTGGCCTCGACGCCGTCGACGCGGTTGAGCCTCTTCTCGACGCGCGCGACGCACGACGCGCACGTCATGCCCTCGATCGCGAGGTCGACCTCGACGAAGGTCGGGCCGGCGGTCAGGCCGGTGGGGGTGGTCATCTGTGCTCCTCGGAGGTCCGGTGGTGCGTCCGGCGGGTCCCGCCGGGGTGGGGTCTCCGCCGCGGTCCGCTGTGCGCGGGCGGGGGCGGTGGGCGCACTCCGGGTGGGGGGTGCGCGGCGCGGGCGGCCTGGGTCAGCGGCGTGAGGGGCGCGGCTGAGGTGTCGGCAAGCGGCCTGCGGGGTGGAGCGGTGCCCGACGACGGGGCGTGGGCCGGGAGTCCGGCCGGTGCTCCGTCGTCGGGCGGGTGCGTCGGTCGAGGTGGTCAGACCTGCGGGACCTGGAGGTCGTACGTCTTCTGGGCCGGCGCGGCGTCCGCGGCGGCGTCCGTGCCGCAGCCGCAGCCGCAGTTGTGGGCCTTGCGGTCGGCGGCCTGCTCGGCGGACTGCGCGGCCTGCGCGTTCAGCTGGACCTCGTAGCTCGCGACCTCGTAGCCCGCCTCGTCGACGGCCTCGCGCAGCGCGGCCTCGTCGAGCGGCTCGTCGGAGAACACGGTGACCTCGGAGGCGCCGCCGACGTTGAGGTCCACGGTGATGTTCTCCACTCCGGGGACTGCGCCGACGTCCTTGGTGACGTGCGAGACGCAGTTGCCGCAGGTCATGCCGGTGACGCCGAGGGTGGTGACGGTGCTCATGGGTGCTCCTTGGGAGGGGTGGGGTGTCAGCTGCGGACGAGACGGGCGATGGCTTCGGACGCCTCGCGGACCTTGGCGGCGCCCTCGGCCTCGGAGGACCGGGCGGCGTCGACGACGCAGTGACCGAGGTGGTCCTCGACGAGTCCGATGGACACCGCCTGCAGGGCCTTGGTCACCGCGGAGACCTGGGTGAGGATGTCGATGCAGTAGACGTCCTCGTCGATCATGCGGGCGATCCCTCGGACCTGGCCCTCGATGCGGCGCATGCGCTTGAGGTAGGCCTCCTTGTCGGAGGCGTACCCGTGCGGGCCGGTGTGGGCAGGGGTGGCGCCCGGCTCGACCGGGTGCTGGGTGGTCGTGTCGCTCATGCTGGGCCTCCGTGATCGCTCGCTCGGATACCCCTGTGGGGTACCACTGGTCCAAGGTACCCCCGAGGGGTATGCGGCTGTCAAGAGGGCGAAGGTCCTGCCACGAATGCGCCGTTCGCCACGACATGGAGGCGTTTCGGGTGTTCGATGAGAATCGAACAGCCCGCACGGACGGTGCTCCAGCGTTCCCGGCGGGACACGACCCGACGGCAGGAGCCCGCCATGGCCACGCAGGACCCGATCCTCACCGCCTTCTCCACGACCGCCAAGCAGGTCTGGTACTGGCCCGTGATCCGCGGCCTCGTCGCGATCCTCTTCGGCATCGTCGCCCTCGTGTGGCCGGAGATCACGGCGGTCGTCTTCATCTGGATCGTCGCGATCTTCACGCTCGTCGACGGCCTCTTCGAGATCGTCGAGGGCATCCGCCGCCGGGGGACCGGCGGCACCGCGGCGCTCGTCACGGTCGGCCTCGTGAGCGTGGCGGTCGGCGTCGTGCTCCTCGTGTGGCCCGGCAAGACGGCCGAGGTCCTCGTGTGGATCGTCGGTCTGTGGGCCGTGGTCCTCGGGATCTTCCAGACCGTCGCGAGCATCGAGCTCCGCAAGGTTCCCGGCAGCGGCTGGGGCTGGGGGGTCTTCGCGGGCCTGCTGTCCCTCGTGTTCGGTCTGCTGGTGCTCTTCAACGTGGGCGCGGGCGTCGTGTCGATCGTGTGGATCCTCGCGATCCTGGCCCTCGTGTGGGGTGTGTCGCTCGTCCTGTTCGGCTTCCAGATCCGCAGCCTGGGCCGCAAGGTCGGGCAGATCAGCTACTGACCGAGCCCGAGCCGCCCGCCGAGCCGTTCGCCACGGCGCGGTCGGGCGTGAGGTGGGCGGCGCCGTCGGGCACGGAGGAAGGTGCCCGACGGCGCAGCTCACGCCGCCGGGACACCTCGCCCCGCGCGGGCTAGCGCTGGGCTCGCGCGGCCGCCCTCGCGCCCGCGGGCAGGGCCGCGAGGATGCGCTCGACCGCTGTGTCGTCGTGCGCGGACGACACGAACCACGCCTCGAAGACCGACGGCGGCAGGTTGACCCCGGCGTCGAGCATCGCGTGGAAGAACGCCTTGTAGCGGAACACGTCCTGCGCCTGGGCCTGCGCGTAGTTGCGGACCCCGGCTGCGGCGGCGAAGTCGCCGAACATGATCGAGAACAGGTTGCCCGAGCGCTGCAGGGCGTGCGGGACCCCCTCCGCGGCCAGGGCCGCGCTCGCGGCGTCCCCCACGACCTGGGCGACGTGGTCGACGCGGGCGTACACGGCGTCGTCGGCCAGGCGCAGCGTCGCGAGGCCCGCCGCGACCGCGACCGGGTTCCCCGAGAGCGTGCCCGCCTGGTAGACGGGGCCGGCGGGTGCGAGCTGGTCCATGATCGTGGCCGGTCCGCCCAGGGCCGCGACGGGCATGCCGCCGCCGACGACCTTGCCGAACGTGAAGAGGTCGGGCGTGTACTCGGGGGTGTCGCCCGAGGCCGCCCCCGACTCCAGGCCCCACCAGCCGCTCGGGCCCACCCGGAAGCCCGTGAGGACCTCGTCGAGGATCAGCAGCGCGCCGTGCTGGGACGTGATGCGGCGCAGGCCCTCGTTGAAGCCCGGCCCGGGCGGCACGATGCCCATGTTCGCCGGGGCGGCCTCGGTGATGACCGCGGCGATCTCCGAGCCGCGCTCGGTGAACGCCTCCTCGACGGCCTCGAGGTCGTTGTACGGCAGGACCAGCGTCTCGGCCGCGCTCGCCTCGGTCACGCCCGCCGAGCCGGGCAGCGCGAGCGTCGCGACGCCCGAGCCCGCCTCGGCGAGCAGCGCGTCGACGTGCCCGTGGTAGCAGCCCGCGAACTTGACGACCAGGTTGCGGCCCGTGACGCCTCGCGCGAGGCGCACCGCGGTCATGGTCGCCTCGGTGCCCGTCGAGACCAGGCGCACGCGCTCGGCCGCGGGGACCCGGCGCCGCACCTCCTCCGCGAGGTCGACCTCGCCCAGCGTCGGGGCGCCGAACGACAGGCCACGCGCCGCGGCGTCCTGCACGGCCGCGACGACCGCGGGGTGCGCGTGGCCCAGGAGCGCGGGGCCCCACGAGCACACGAGGTCCACGTACTCGCGGCCCGTGACGTCGGTGACGTACGCGCCGCGCGCGCTCGCGATGAACCGCGGGTCGCCACCGACCGAGCCGTAGGCCCGCACGGGCGAGTTCACGCCGCCCGGGATCGCGCCCTGGGCGCGCACGAACGCCTCGTGGTTGTCGTGGAGGGTGGTCGCGTGCGCCGGCGAGCCGGCGGGGTGGATCGTCATCGGTGTCACCGAATCCATTCTGCGATCTCGAGGGCCCAGTAGGTCAGGATGATGTCGGCGCCCGCCCGCTTGATGCCGAGCACGGACTCCAGGACGGCACCGCGCCGGTCGATCCAGCCGTTCGCGGCCGCCGCCTCGATCATCGCGTACTCGCCCGAGACCTGGTAGGCGGCGACGGGGACGTCGCTGCGCTCGGCCACGGCCGCGAGCACGTCGAGGTACGAGCCCGCGGGCTTGACCATGACCATGTCGGCGCCCTCGGCGAGGTCCAGATCGGCCTCGTGCAGGCCCTCGCGGAAGTTCGCGGAGTCCATCTGGTACGTGCGGCGGTCGCCCTGGAGCGTCGAGTCGACGGCCTCGCGGAACGGGCCGTAGAACGCGCTCGCGTACTTGGCGCTGTACGCCAGGATGCTCACGCCCGTGTGCCCGGCGTCGTCGAGGGCCTCGCGGATCACGGCGACCTGGCCGTCCATCATGCCCGACGGCGCCACGACCTCCGCGCCCGCCTCGGCCTGGGTCAGGGCCATCGAGGCGTAGCGGACGAGGGTCGCGTCGTTGTCCACGACCAGGTCGCCGTCGGGGCCGGCCGTCAGGACCCCGCAGTGCCCGTGGTCGGTGAACTCGTCGAGGCACAGGTCGGCCATGACGACGGGGCCCGGCCGGCCCGTGCCCGCGGCGGCGTCCCGGGCGGCGTCGCGCGCGATGCGGATCGCGCGGTTGAGGATCCCGTCGGGGGCGTCGGCCTGCGAGCCGGTCGCGTCGCGGTGCTCGGGGATGCCGAACAGCATGACGCCACCGACCCCGGCCGCGGCGGCCTGCGCGACGGCCTCGGCGAGGCTCTCCTCGGTGTGCTGCACGATGCCCGGCATGGACCCGAGCGGCTTGGGCTCGGTCAGGCCCTCCTTGACGAACAGGGGGAGGACCAGGTCGGCGGCGTGCAGCCGGGTCTCTGCGACGAGCCGGCGCATCTGCGGGGTCGAGCGCAGGCGGCGGGGACGGATCACGGGTGGTTCCTGCCTTCTGTCGGGGATGCGAGGTCGGCACGGGCACGGCCCGGGCCGGGTGGTGCGGGCGAGGTGGCGGCGACGCGCAGCACCGCGGCGGCCAGGGCGTCGTCGGTCGCCTGCTCGGCCACCGCTTCGACCCGCAGCCCGACCGCGTGCGCGGCCTCCGCCGTCGGCTCACCGATCGCGACGCCCGCGACGCGCGGGTCCGTGCCGAGCTGGGCCGCGACCTCGCGCGCCACGCTGCCCGACGTCAGCACGACCACGTCGACCGTACCGGCCCGCCACGCCTCGACGACGTCCGGGGAGAGCGCGTGCGCGACGGTCCGGTACGCGGTCACGACGTGGACGTCCCCGCCGCGCTCGCGCAGGCCCTGGGACATGGTGGGCTTCGCGAGGTCGCCCTGGGGCACGAGCACGCGCCACGGGGCGCACGGGGCGGGGAGCGCGTCGAACGCCGCGAGCAGCCCGCGGGCCGAGTTCACGGGCGCCTCGAGGTCCACGTGGACCCCCGCGGCCTCCAGCGCGCGCCGCGTCGCCGGACCGACCGCGGCCCACCGCGTGCCGGGACCTGCGGGACCGCCAGGCCGTGCCCGTCCCGACAGCTCGGCGAGCGACAGGCCACGACGGGCGGCGCTCGCGGCCAGCTCGTCGATCGCGTTGACGCTCGTCACGACGACCCACGCGAACTCCCCGAGGTCCGCGACGGCGGCGTCCATCGCGGCCGTGTCCTCGATGGGGGCCCGTTCGATCGCGGGGCTCACGAGCACGGTCGCCCCGGCGGCGCGCAACCGTGCCGCGAGGGCGGCGGCCCGCTCGGGGGAGCGGGGCAGCAGCACGGTCTTCCCCCGCAGGGGCAGGGCGCCGGTGTCCGCGTGGTTGCCGTCGGGCCCGACGGCGTCGCTCGCCGGGGCGGCGTCCGTCACGGGGTCCGGCGGCAGCGAGGGCAGGTCCCGCCCGCGCTGCGGGTCGCGCAGCCGCCCGGGCATCAGCGCTGCTCCGGGTCCACGGGGGCGTCGGTGCCGCCGGCCGTCAGCGGCTCGTCGGTCCCGACCCCGCCGTCCGTCGGGGCCGTGCCGGGAGCCCAGAGCGAGTCGGTGCGAGCGCCCGGCCCGGTCGCGCGCAGCGGTGCGAGCTCGGCGGCCCCGCCCCCGAGGAGCGCGTCGGCGACCTGGACGCCCAGGCCCCGGGCGAGGGAGTCGGCCGTGCCGGCGTCGCCGTGCGTGCCACCGGCTCCCGCCCGGCCTGCGGTCGAGGGCAGCGAGACCCGGGCCGCGTGCGTGAGGACCTGCGCCCCGTCGAGCCGGGCGACGACGGCCGAGAGCCGGATCTCGTCGTCCTCGACCACGGCGTGCGCGCCGACGGGCGCTGCGCAGCCGGCCTCGAGGCGGGCGAGGAGCGCGCGCTCGGCGAGCACGGCGAGGCGGGTCGGGAGGTGGTCGAGGCCCGCGACGACGTCGGCGAGGTCGAGGGGGCGGTTCGTGCCGCCGTCGGGCAGCAGGTCGAACGAGGACAGCGGCGAGAGGTCCGCGGTCCTGACCTCGACCCCGAGCGCGCCCTGCCCGGGCGCGGGGGCCATGACGCGTACGTCGATGACCTCGGTCACGGCGTCGAGGCGGCCCAGGCGGGACAGTCCCGCGTAGGCGAGGACGACGGCGTCGAGGTCGGCGTCGGGGCCGAGGGCGCGGGCGAGGCGCGTGTCGACGTTGCCACGGATGTCGAGCACCTCGAGGTCGGGGCGGACCGCGAGGAGCTGGGCCGCGCGCCGGGGCGAACCCGTGCCGACCCTGGCGCCGCGTGGCAGGGTCTCGAGCGTCCGGCCGTCCCGTGCGCACAGGACGTCCCGCGGGTTCTCGCGCTCGGGGGTCACGAGGGTCAGGCCCTCGGCGGCCCCGGTCGGGAGGTCCTTGAGGGAGTGGACGGCGACGTCGCAGCGACCGTCGAGCAGGGCCTCGCGCAGCGCGGTCACGAACACCCCGGTGCCGCCCATCTGGGCGAGCGAGCCGGTGCGGACGTCGCCCTCGGTGCGGATGCGCACGATCTCGACCGGTTGCCCGGTCAGCGTCTCGATGCGCCGGGCGACGAGACCGGTCTGGGTCGTCGCGAGGGCGCTGCCACGGGTTCCGACACGAATGCTCACGGTCCCAGTGTCCTCTGCGGGTGGGGCAACCCGAAATGCGCGTGCACCCGTTCGGTGCGGCTTTCCGGGGAATTGTCCCGGGAGTGACATTGACCTGACATCACGTCATGACGAGAAGACGAATTGTCAGCACGTCCGGAATGGGTCCCGGAACAATTGTTCAGAGCTTCTCCGCGCACTCCTGGGCGTGCCCCACGATCGCCGCGAGGCCCGTGCCCGCGATCCATCCGCCCGTGACCCCCAGGCCGTCCACGTGCGAGACCCGCTCGACGAACGCCGCGACCTCGCGCCGGTACACGGGCGTGGGCGGGGGGAGCGACCCGTTCCAGCGCGTCGACAGGTGCTCGCGCACCTTGCCCTCGAGGTCCACGCCCAGCAGCACCGACGCGTCACGCACCACCTGCTCCAGGGACGGCTCGACCGTCTCCCCGATGCGCCCGTAGCTCAGCCGCACCACGTGGTGCCCCGGCCCGACGGCGCCCGCCACCCGGGCGGCCAGCCACGGCCACTTCGCGGTCGAGTGGGTCAGCGCCTTGGCCTGGACCGGGTCGTGCGCGCCCGCCCGGTGGTTCTCGTCGCGCGTCGACCACGTACGGGGCTTCGGGGCCACGAGCATGCCGCTGCCGCGCGGGGCGCCGTCGAGCTCGGGGGCCTCGAGCAGGAGCGTCACGAGCCGGATGTCCGCTCCCGGCTCGGGGTCCGGGACCGGGTCGGCCGTGCGGCCCGCGAGCGGGGACACCAGGTCCACGACCGCGGGGGTCGTCACGAGCAGGCGCGGGGAACGGAAGGTCACGGGACCGCCGGGGCCCTCGGCCTGGACGGCCCAACCCCCGTCGGGGGCGTGCTCCAGGCCCACCACCTCGTGGCGCGTCCGGAGCTCTCCGGCCGGGCCGACACCCCCGGCCGGAGCCGCGCCGCCGGGCCCGTCGCCCGTCACGGCCACCGTGAGCTCCTCGACCAGGCGGTGCATGCCACCCTCGATGCCGCGGACCGCGGAGCCCGCGGGGGCCTGGGCGCGCAGCGCCGCGACGGCCTTGCTCAGCGAGCCCTCGCGGGCGTAGGCGTCGCGCAGGCCCGGGGCGACGGCGTCGATGTCCAGGCGCTCGAGCGGCGCCGAGTGCACGCCCGCCGCGACCGGCGCGACCAGACGCTCCGCGACGCGGCGGCCCAGGCGCGAGCGCGTGAACGTCTCGAGGTTCTCCTCGTCGACCCAGCGGCGCGGCTTGATGCGGTCCAGGCCCGCGCGCAGCGCACCGGGCCAACCGACGGCGCGGCGCACGTCGGCCGCGAACGGGTGGGCCGGGATGCCCATGATCCCGGCCTGCGGCAGCGGGAACGCGCGGCTCGCGGCGTAGCCCCACGCGCTGATCGGCGCAGGCTCGACGACGGTCAGGCCCAGTCCCTCGACGAGGTCGCCGACCGCGGACCCACGGGCTGCGAAGGACTCGGCGCCCACGTCGACGGACAGCCCCGTCGAGCCCAGCTTGTCGCCGTGCACGGGGCCACCTGGGCGGTCGGCCGCCTCCAGGACGAGGACCCGCAGGCCCCGACGGCGCAGCGTGCGCGCGGCGGTGAGGCCGGCGACGCCGGCGCCCACGACGACCGCGTCGTACGTGGTGGAGGAAGGGCCGGACGATCCATCAGCAACGGGATGCACACGTCAAGTGTGCCCCCGCCGCGAGGGTGTGTCAGACCAGGCGCGAGCCCGGGGTCACGCTGGTTCTGACACGTTCCGGACGGAATGGACCAGCTCGACGACCCGGGTCAGGACCGTCGGGTCGGTCTCGGGCGGCACGCCGTGCCCCAGGTTGACCACGTGCCCCGGGGCAGCGCTCCCACGACGCAGGACGTCGCGCACGTGCGCCTCGAGCACGGGCCACGGCGCGGCCAGCAGGGCCGGGTCGATGTTGCCCTGGACCGGCACGTACCCGCCGAGCGTGCGGGCCGCCTCGTCGAGCGGCGTGCGGTAGTCCACGCCCACGGTCGGGTGGCTCACGCCTGCCTCCGTGAGCACGTCCCGCATGGCCCCCAGCAGGTGCCCGGTGCCCGTCCCGAAGTGGATCGCGGGCACCCCCAGGTCGCTGACCTGCGACAACGCGGCAGTGCTGCCCGGCTTGGCGCCCACGAGGTAGTCCTCCAGGGACAGGCTCCCGGCCCACGAGTCGAACAGCTGGGCAGCGCTCGCCCCCGCCAGGACCTGCGCCCGCAGGAACGCACCCGTGATCTGCGCCGTCCACGCCGTCAGGCGGGCCCACGACTCCGGGTCGGCGTGCATGAGCGTGCGCGCCGCGAGGTGGTCGCGCGAGGGCCGCCCCTCGACCAGGTATGCCGCGAGCGTGAACGGGGCCCCGGCGAACCCGATGAGCGGCGTCGACCCGAGCGCCGCGACCGTGAGCGCGACGGCCTCCGTGACGGGCGCGAGCGACTCCGGGGTGAGCTCGTGCTCGACCAGGCGCGCGACGTCGTCGGGCGTCCGGTAGGCCTGACCCATGACCGGGCCCACGCCCGGGACGATGTCCACCTCGACCCCCGCGAGCCTGAGCGGGATCACGATGTCCGAGAAGAAGATGCCCGCGTCCACGCCGTGGCGGCGGACCGGCTGGAGCGTGATCTCGCTCGCCATGTCCGGGCGCAGGCACGAGTCGAGCATCCCGACGCCCTGGCGCAGCTCGCGGTACTCGGGCAACGAGCGGCCCGCCTGGCGCATGAACCACACCGGGGCGGTCTCTGGCCGCTCCCCGCGCAATGCACGCACGAGCGGGGAATTCGTCGTCCGACCGTCGACGAGAGGATGGTTGTCGGAAAGCGCGGTGAACGTCACAAGAACCGATTCTGCCCCGCACAGGCAGCAATGATTGAATCGGAGCACTGTGGTTCTCCTGTCGATGACTGCAAGTCACCACGAGCTGGACATGTCCACCCTCGAGCTCCTGTCCACGGGCGCCGGGTCGGTCGGACGGACGGCCGTCGCGACCTGCGAAGCGATCACCGGTGCCGTCGTCGTCGCGACGTGCAACCGGTTCGAGGTGTACCTGGACGTCGACTCGCCCGTCGACGGCTGGGGCGTCCAGCACGCCGCGCACGAGGTCGCGCGCCTCGTCGCCGCCGCCTCGGGAGTCGAGGAGGACGTCGCCGTGCGGGCGTTCTCGACCCGCACCGGGCCCGACGTCGCGGCTCACCTCTTCGAGGTCGCCGCCGGCCTGGACTCCATGGTCGTCGGCGAGCGCGAGATCGCCGGGCAGGTCAAGCGCGCCCTCGAGGAAGCCCGCGAGGGCGGCGTCACGTCGTCCACGCTCGAGCTCCTGTTCCAGACGGCCTCGCGGACCTCCAAGAAGATCAGCAACGAGACCACCCTGGGCGGGAACGGCCGGTCGGTCGTGTCCCTGGGGCTCGACCTCGCGAGCGCCGAGCTGCCGCCGTGGCGCCAGGTCCGCGCCGTGCTCATCGGCACGGGCTCCTACGCCGGGGCCTCGCTCGCGGCGCTGCGAGCCCGCGGCTGCGACGACGTGCGCGTGTACTCGGGATCAGGGCGAGCCGAGCAGTTCGCGGCAGACCGCGGCGTCGAGGCCGTGACGGACCTCGTGGAGGCGCTCGAGGACGCCGACCTCGTGGTCTCGTGCAGCGGGGCTCGCGGACGGGCGCTCGCCGCCCGGGCCGAGGCGCTGCCCGCCGAGGGGGACGTGCTCGCGGGGGGCGGTGACGCGCTGGGGCACGTGCTCGACGCGGCCGCGGTCGTCCGTGCCCGCTCCCGCGCGGCAGAGGCCGCCGGGGACGAGGCCCCGCACCGCCCCATGGTCGTCCTCGACCTGGCCCTGCACCGCGACGTCGACCCGCGGGTCGCGGACCTCGACGGGGTCCTGCTCTACGACCTGGCCTCCCTCAAGGCGCACTCACCCGCCCTGGGGTCGCTCGTCGTCGGGCAGGCCCGGAGGATCGTGGACCGGGCGACGCAGGACTTCGAGGAGACCCGCCTGGGACGCGCGGCCGACACGGCGGTCGTCGCACTGCTCGACGACGCCGACCGGCGCATCGCGGACGAGGTCGCCGAGCACGTGGCCGAGAGGCGTGCGGCCGGGGCCCGGGTCGAGGAGGCCGAGGAGGAGGCGCTCGCCCGGTCCGTCCGGCGGCGCGTGCACGCCGAGCTCCACGACGCGATCGTCGCCGCCCGGTCGTCCGCGCTGGCCGCAGCCCGCGAGGAGGCCTCGGCAGTGGTGGCCGACGCCGAGGCGGTCCTGGGCGCCGAGGCCGCGGGGCGCGACGAGGTGCGCGCAGGGCGCTGAGGCGCCGCTGCCCGCCGCTGCCCGCTGCTGCTCTCCGGCGAGCAGACGAACTAGGCCGCCAGGACCCCTGCCTCCACCAGCCGCTCCAGGACGATCCGGCCCGCGGGCGGGACGCGGTGCGCGTCCCGCGCGCCGATCCAGGTGAGCTCTCCGATCTCCGCCTGCGGGGCGGCGTCCGGGGAGCCAGGCAGCGGGTCGGCGTAGAAGCAGTGCATGCGCACGAGCCTGCCGCTCAGGCCGTGCCCGGGCGCCTCGGCGACGAACCCGGACCTGACCGTGGCCGGGTCGAGCAGCACGCCGAGCTCCTCCTCGATCTCGCGCACGAGCGCCTCGGCGTCGCTCTCGCCGGGGTCGAGCTTGCCGCCCGGCATGAAGAACAGCTCGTTGTCACGGCTGCGGACGACGAGCAGCCGACCGTCCCGGACGTGGATCCAGCCGACGGTCCGGAGGGGGGCTGCGGGGGTGTCGTGGGGCACGACGCCATTCTTCCACCGAGCCGCCCGCCCGCCTCGCCCCCCGGTGAGCACCACCGATGAGCACCACCGGGGTGCGGGCGTCGTGCCACCGGTGCGGCCTGCTGCTGGGACGCCGACGTCCGCACTGCGAGAGCAGAAGGCCCCATAGCGGCCGAGCGTGACGTTCCAGGGCGAAAGTCGATACTGTGCCCATCGCGGACGGTCCACGACGGCCCGGACGCGAAGACGACAGGTCACGCGCGGCACCGTCCGCCCGATCGGACGGAGAGCTCGATGGGTTTCATCAAGGCCTTTGCCGGTGCCCTCGGCGGCACCCTCGCGGACCAGTGGAAGGACTTCCTGACCCCGCCGCCGCACCTCGCGCCGACCGCGGCCCTCTTCCCGGCCGTCGCGCAGGGGCAGAACGCGGGGCGCGGGTCCAACACCAAGGGCTCGGCGAACATCATCACGAACGGCAGCCGGTTCGTCGTCCCCGAGGGCTACGGGCTCCTGACGTTCCAGGACGGCGCGCTCACGGGCTTCGTGGCCGAGCCGGGCGGGTACGTGTTCACGTCCGACGACCAGAACTCCCAGTCGATCTTCGCCGACAACGGCTTCCTGAGCCCGCTCGTCACGACGTCCTGGGAGCGGTTCAAGTTCGGCGGGCAGCCCGGCTCGCAGCAGCTCGGGTTCTACGTGAACCTCAAGGAGCTGCCGAACAACCGGTTCGGCACGCAGTCGGAGATCTACTGGGACGACGCCTACCTGGGCGCCCAGGTGGGCGCGATCACCCGCGGCTCCTACTCGCTGCGCATCGTCGACCCGATCCTCTTCGTCAAGCAGTTCGTGCCGCTCACCTACCTCGGGGCCGGCGCGAAGGTCTTCGACTTCTCGGACCTCGACAACGACGCCGCGAGCCAGCTCTTCACCGAGGTCGTCGGGTCGCTCGCGGCCGCGTTCTCGAACTACACGAACGACCCCGACAAGGGGAACCGGATCACCCGGATCCAGAGCGACTCGGTGGGCTTCGCGGAGTCGTTGGCGGGCGCGGTCGAGGAGGGCTACCAGTGGACCTCCTACCGCGGCCTGTCGATCGTCAAGGTCGCCCTCGCCGCGATCGAGTACGACGAGGACACGCGGGCGCTGCTCAGCGACGTCAAGAAGGCCGACGCGCTCGCCGGGGCTCGCGGGAACTCGTTCCTCCAGCAGGCCGCGGCGCGCGGCATCCAGGCCGCGGGGGAGAACCCCGGAGGCGCAGGAGGCGGGGCGAACATGGCGATCCTCGGCATGGGCATGAACGCCGCGGGGGGTGCGATGTCCGGGCTGCAGCAGCCCGTCGTGCCCGTCCAGCAGGTGCCGGTCCAGCAGGCGGCGCCCGCGGAGCCCGCAGCACCCGCGGCACCCGCTGCCCCTGCGGCCGAGGACCCCGTCGCGAAGCTGACCCAGTTCAAGTCGCTGCTCGACCAGGGGCTCATCACCCAGGCGGACTACGACGCCGCCAAGGCCAAGGTCCTCGGGTTCTGAGGGCCCGACGATGACCGTTCACGAGCCGGACCCGGTCGCACCGCCCCACGCACCGTCCCAGGGGTCGATGCCCCCGGAGGCCGGCGCGGCCGGGGCCGGCGGCCCGCACCCCGGGGCGCCGCAGACCGGAGGCCAGACCGGGGGCCCGACCGTGGTGCGCACCGACGCCGGTGCGCAGGACGGCCTGGTCAAGTGCATCCGGTGCGGGGCGACCGAGATCGCGTACGACATCGTCAAGGCCACCCTGCGCTGCGGGTTCTGCCGGTACGAGTGGGTGAGCGCCGTGACGCTCGCCGACCTCGGGCTCGACGGGGACATCGGGTCGCTCAAGGGCGTCGTGCTGGGGTCGGGCAGCACCGACATCGTCCCCTCGTCCGACGAGGTCCTGACGTTCCGGTGCACGGGGTGCGGGGCGGACGTCGTCGTCGACACGGCGCACGGCACCCAGGCTCGCTGCCACTGGTGCCGCAGCGTCCTGTCGGTCAACCAGCAGGTCCCGAACGGTTCCGTGCCCGACGTGCTGCTTCCGTTCCGGCTGCCGCAGGCCGACGCGGTCGAGCGGGTCAGGGAGTTCGTGGGCAAGCGGCAGTTCTACGCGCACCCACGGTTCCGTGCCGAGTTCGTCCCGGAGAACGTCGTCGGCGTCTACATGCCGTACCTCGTCGTCGACCTCAACGCCAAGGCCCGGCTGGAGGGGCAGGGCGAGCACCTCGTGCGCAGGTACACCGTGACGATCAAGGACGCGAACGGCCAGGAGCGGTCGGAGACGCGCTACGACGCCGACCTGTACGACGTCGTGCGCGAGTTCGACCTGCACGTCGACGACCTGACGATCGAGTCGTCGGCCGACCGGCGCGACCACGGCGCCGGGGCCCGGACGAACAACGTCATCAACACGATCCTGCCGTTCGACGTCGAGAACGCGGTGCGCTACGACTCCGGCTACCTGTCGGGGTTCACGGCCGAGCGGCGCGACACCGACGTCGACGGCGTGCGTGAGCCCGCGTTCGCCCAGGCCAAGGAGATCGCCCGGTTCCGGGCCCGGGACATGGTCGAGTTCTACGACCGCGGCGTCCGGTGGGACCACGAGCGGCTCACGGTCGTCGGGCAGCGCTGGGTCGCCGCGTACCTGCCGGTGTGGTTGTACTCCTACAACGAGGTCCGCCGGAACGGGAGCTCGCGCCTGCACTACGTCGCGGTCAACGGCAGGACGGGGGAGACCATGGGGTCGGTCCCGGTCAACCACCGTCGGCTGCTCGCCGTGTCCGTGGTCGTGGAGGCCGTGGCGGCCGTCGCGGCCCTCCTCCTCGTCGTGATCGGACTCTGATGCACGTGCTCGCCCTGGAAGCGCTCACCGTCGTCGCCGACTCCTCGTCCGGCGAGGAGGGGGCCGTCAAGGCGGTCGTCGTCATCGCGCTGCTGCTCGCCGGTCCCCTGTTCTACGGGCTCACGTGGGGGCGGTACCGCAACACCGGCAAGCGCCACGACCACCGCCGCGACACCCGGTCCGCGACCGCGGCCGAGCGGGGTGCGGACACGCACGTGCGTCGCCTCGTCGGCCGCACGAACCGCACCATGCACGGCGCGAACCACGAGTCGTAGGCGGACGGCGCGCCTGCCGTCCCGGCGCGCCCGTCCCGGACGGGTGACCGCTACCGTGGCCTGATGCGACTCGGGGTGCTCGACATCGGTTCCAACACGGTCCACATGCTCGTCGTGGACGCCGAGCGGGGCGCGCGCCCGGACCCGGCGGCGTCCGGCCGCTCGGTCGTCCGGCTCATGCGCTACCTGCAGCCGGACGGCTCGATCTCGGCCGAGGGTGTCGACGCGCTCCTGGTCGCCGCCGACGAGGCCGCTGCCCTGGCCCGCGAGTACGAGGCCGAGGAGTCGTTGGCCCTCGCGACCTCGGCGCTGCGCGAGGCGACCAACGGCGCGGAGGTGCTGGCCGCGATCGAGGAGCGCGTCGGTGTCCCGATCGAGGTCCTGTCGGGGCCCGAGGAGGCACGGCTGACGTTCCTCGCCGCGAGGCGGTGGCACGGGTGGGCGTCTGGCCGCCTCATGGTGCTCGACATCGGTGGGGGCTCGCTCGAGATCGCGTCGGGCCTCGACGAGGAGCCCGACGTCGCGGTCTCGGTCCCGCTCGGCGCCGGTCGGATGACGATCGAGTTCCTGCCCGACGACCCGCCCTCGGCCAGGCAGGTCGCCGCGCTGCGCGCGCACGTGCGGGAGGTCCTGGCGGGGGCGCTGGGTGAGGTCAAGGCGTTGCCGCGCCCGGACCACGTGGTCGCGACGTCCAAGACGTTCCGGTCGCTCGCGCGGCTCGCGGGCATGAAGGTCGCGGTCGTGGGGCCGGAGGAACGGTGGCGCATGGAGCGCTCGCAGCTCGCGGACTGGGTGCCGCGCCTCGCGCGCATCCCGGCGTCGGGCCGCACCGAGCTCCCGGGCATCACGGCCGAGCGGACCTTCCAGATCGTCGCGGGCGGCGTGGTCGCGGAGGAGACCATGAAGGCGCTCAAGGTCGCCGAGGTCGAGATCTGCCCGTGGGCCCTGCGGGAGGGGGCGATCCTGCGTCGCCTCGACCAGATCTGACGCCCGCGCGGCCGGGCGCGTGAGGCGAGCGCCGCCGTCGGGCACGTCCCTGGCGAGGGCCGGCCTCAGACGCCCGTGACGGCCTCGACGTCCCCCGCGGCGATCGCGTCGAGCAGGGCACGGTGGTCGAGCTCGTTCTGGTCGGCGTAGCGGGTCGCGAACTCGGCGAACGAGCGGTCGGCGACGTCTCCCTTGCCGAGGTAGCTCCCGATCGCGAGCGCGTTGCCGGAGCGGGCGTGACCGCGCGCGAGGACCCACGCGCACATCTGCGCGTACGCGGCCATGGCGTCGGGAACCATCGCGTCGAGGTCCGCCGACACCTTCCAGTCCCAGAGCTGGCGGAAGTAGTAGTCGTGCCGGCGGTCGTCCGCGCCCTGCACGGTGTTCCACCCGAGCAGGGCGTCGCTCGTGGCCTGGAGCAGGTGCTGGCCCTCGACGACGCGCCGCCCGTTCTCGGGGTACGGGCTGGGGGACGTGTACGCCTCCAGGACCGACGGCTCGGCTTCCTTGACCTGCAGGAACAAGGGGTCGTCGTTGTCGCGGCCCACCAGGAGCGCGACCCAGCACCGCGTGCCCACGCTCCCGACCCCGACGACCCGCCGTGCCAGGTCCACGAGCCGGTAGCGCTCGAGCAGGACGCGACGGGCCCCCGTCAGGGACTCGCCGTAGGCGGACAGCGCACCGACCACGACCTGGAGCAGGCGCGACTGCTCGTCGTCGTCGAACAGCTCGCGCACCGGGACGAGCAGGGGCGGGTCGCTGCGGAAGCGCAGCTCGCCGTCGTCGTCGACCCGGGTGAGGCGGCGGCGGGCCTTCTGCCGGTCCTTGGTCCGTGCCTTGCGCAGGGCCTTGCCCAGGTTGTCGACGACGCTCCGCGGGACGGAGTCCCGCCACTTCTCGACGACCTCCGTGCCACGGAGCTGGACGTGCCACACGTCGAGGTGGCCCATGTCCCCGAACGTCCGGAGCGTCTCCCGGTAGGCGCGCGCGGCCGCCAGGACGATCTGCTGCCTCGCGGCCGGGGGCAGGTCGCGGTGGCGGCCCGCGATCTCCAGGCTGGCCGCGAGCCGTTGCACGTCCCACTCGAACGGGCCGTGGTGGGTCTCGTCGAAGTCGTTGACGTCGAACACGAGGGAGCGCTCGGGGGACGCGAAGCCGCCGAAGTTCGCGAGGTGCGCGTCGCCGCAGAGCTGCACGGTCAGACCGGAGCGTGGCCCGGTGCCGAGGTCGGCGGCCATGACCGCGGCCGCGCCGCGGAAGAACGAGAACGGGGTCGCGGCCATGCGGCCCATGCGCAGCGGCACGAGGTCCGGGACGCGGCTCGCGTTCTGCGCGGTGAGGATCCCGACGGGGTCGCGACGGTCGGCGGGCGGCGCCCAGGTCGCGGTGGTGCTCCGGGGCAGGAGCGTGCGGGCCGCACGGCCCTCCTGCCGGCGGAGCTCGGGCGGGGGCGTGCCGCGCAGCGGGGCGACGGGGGTGGGCTGGGGGTGGTCCGTGGGGTGGGGCATCGTCGCTCCTCGGCTCCGGGGGCGTGCGCGCGCCCTTGCCCATCATGGCGCGGCTCCACGGGGGGCGCCTCCGCGTGGCGCGCACGACCCGAGGGGAGGACATTTCCGTCACCCGACGGCGGGACTGTCACCGGAAGCGCTCCCAGTCCTCCCTCTCTGATAGCGCTGCTCCGCGCCACCATCCTGCGAGAGGTACTTCCCATGACTGCCCACGAGACCACTCAGGACGTCGTGCTCGCCGCGCTCGGACAGAGCGTCACCGGCCGCGTCCTCGCCGGGACGGACCCCGATGCCCGGCTCTCCGGCATGAACATCGCGGTCGAGCACCACCCCGACTACGTCGTCCACGCCACGTCCCCCGAGGACGTCCAGGCGACCGTCCGCACCGCCAAGCTCTTCGGGCTGCCCGTCACGGTGTTCAGCACGGGCCACGGGTTCGCGCGGGGGATCGACGGCGGGATCGCGCTCAGCACCGCGGACCTGACCGGGGTCGAGGTCGACGAGCCCGCACGCACGGCCCGCATCGCGGCGGGGACCCGCTGGCGGGACGTGCTCGACGTCGTCACCCCCCTCGGGCTCGCGGCCGTCACCGGGTCGTCGCCCGACGTGGGAGCGGTCGGCTTCCTCCTCGGCGGCGGGATCGGTCCGCTGGCGCGCGAGGTCGGCTTCGGGTCGAGCTACCTCGTCGAGGCGGACGTCGTCGCGGGCGACGGCGAGCTGATCCACGTCGACGAGGCCCACCACCCCGAGGTGCTGCGTGCCCTGCGCGGCGGCAAGTGGGGGCTCGGCGTCGTGACCTCCGTGACGGTTCGCCTGCTGAACCTGGAGACGGTCACGGGCGGGAACTTCTTCGCCCTGGGCGACGACGCCGCGACCCTCTTCCGCACCTACGCCGACTGGGTCGCGACGGCGCCGTCGGACATCACGACCTCGGTCGCGCTGCTGCGCCTGCCGCCGCTCGAGCTCGTGCCCGAGCCGCTGCGCGGCCAGTACGTCGCGAACGTCCGCGTGGCCTCGACGCGGCCGCTGTCCGAGGTCCTGCGGGCCATCGCGCCGCTGCGCACGACCGTGCCGATCGTGATGGACTCGATCGCCGAGATCCCCTACGCCCAGATCGGGGGGGTGCACGCCGACCCGACCGATCCCATGCCGTTCCTCGACGGGTCGACCCTCCTGCACACGTTCGAGCCCCGGACGGCCGACGCGGTGCTCGAGTTCGCCGGACCCCAGACGCAGACCCCGCTCATGATGACCGAGATCCGGCACCTCGGCGGGGCGCTCGCCGACGGCACGCACGGCCCCGACTCCGTCACGGGCCGTGACGCCGCGTTCGCCCTCTTCACGATCGGCCTCCCCGTCCCGGAGCTGTTCGCGGAGGCCGTGCCGGCGGCGATCAACGGCCTGCTCGAGGCCGCACGCCCCTGGTCGCTCGGGCGCACCCAGGCGAACTTCGCGGGGGCGATCAGCGAGGCCGCCCCGTTCGACCTGTGGTCGCCGAGCGACCAGGCGCACCTCGCGACCGTGCGCCGCGAGCTCGACCCGGACGGGCGGTTCGCGCTGCCCGCGTGAGGCCGCGCGTGCCGCAGGTCCCGCGAGGACGCGCCGCGGGAGGACGGGAGCACGAGGCGGGACGTCACGCCGTGCGCCGCCGTCCTCCCGCGCCGCCGTCCGACGGCGAGGGCAGAGGGCGTGTCAGACCCGGCGCACCCCGCTGGGCCGCGACTCGTTCCACAGCCGGTCGAGCGCCGTCACCGCGTAGGTGTAGCGGCGTCCGGTGAGCGCGGTCTCGTCCACCCAGTCCTGCACGACGTGCCCCGAGGTGCGGACCGTCGCGACGAGGTGGGTCGCGTCCTCGATGTCGATGTGGCGGGCGTCGCCCTCGACCCGGTAGACCGCGAAGGACGTGGCCCGGGTCCGGCGGGGGCCCGTGTCGTTCCAGTGCAGCCGGACGCCGTCGGGGACCCGTCGGGCGTTGGCGAGGACCGGGACGCGCAGCGGCGAGACCCCGAGCCGGGGCATCGCGGGCACGAGCGCTGGGTGACGGTAGTGGTCCTCGAGGACCCGGGTCATGGAGCCCTGCGGGTCGGCGGGGACGTGCTTGGCCGAGAAGTAGACGTTGCCCAGCACGGGCGCGACCTCGGCGTCGACCTGCTGCGTGAAGGTCAGGTGGTTCGACATCTCGGCAGGGTCGGTGAAGACCCCCGACGTGACCTTGTAGAGCGCCTCGCCGACGAAGAGCTGCGTGCCGGACTGTGCCGCGACCTCGGCCCACCACGGCACGAGCCGGGCGTAGTCCGCGACGGCGAGCCCGATCTGCCAGTAGATCTGCGGGTTGATGTAGTCGAGCCACCCCTCGGTGACCCACTTGCGCGTGTCGGCGAACTGCATGTCGTAGGACTGCGAGCCGCTCGTGGCCGAGCCGCGAGGGTCGGTCGAGGCGTTCCGCCAGATCCCGAACGGGCTGATCCCGAACTTGACCCACGGCTTGACCTGCTTGATGCGCTGCGAGATGGACTGCACGAACGTGTCGACGTTGTGGCGGCGCCAGTCCTCGACGGTCGCGAAGCCCGCGCCGTGCGTCGCGTAGGTGTGCGCGTCGGGGATGGTCTGGCCCGCGACCGCGTAGGGGTAGAAGTAGTCGTCGAAGTGCACGCCGTCGAGGTCGTAGTTCTCGACCGAGTGCAGGATCGCCCGCTGGATGTGCTCCTGGGCCTCGGGCAGGCCCGGGTCGAAGTAGAGCTTGCCGCCGTAGGCCCACACCCACTCGGGGTGCCGGCGGGCGGGGTGCTCGGGGACGAGCTGGGCGGGGTCGGCCTGCATCGAGACGCGGTACGGGTTGTACCAGGCGTGGATCTCGATGTTGCGCCGGTGCGACTCCTCGACGACGAACGCGAGCGGGTCGTAGCCGGGGTCCTTGCCCTGGGTCCCGGTCAGGTACTGCGACCACGGCTCGTGGGGGCTGGGCCAGAACGCGTCGGCCGTGGGCCTGACCTGCACGAACACGGCGTTGAGGCGGTACTGCTGGGCGACGTCGAGCCAGTGCAGGTACTCGGCCTTCTGCTGCTCGGCGCTGAGCCCGGCGGCCGAGGGCCAGTCGATGTTGACGACGCTCGAGATCCACATGGCGCGCAGCTCGCGCTTGCGCGGCACGGGGCCCGACGGCGCAGCTCCCGTCGCGGGGACGGGTGCGGTCGCGGCTGCCGCGGGGGACAGGGAGCCGATCGTCACGCTCAGCGTGCTGGCCGCGACGCCTGCGGTCGCGAGCGTGAGGAAGCCGCGGCGGCCGAGCCCGCTGGGTGTGGGGGTGTCGGGTACGGGGGTGGCCTCGTCGGGGTCGGTCGGGTGGTGCGTCATGTCCATGCCTCCATTGGTACGGGTCCGATGCATGGAAGAGAGTTTCATAGTTCTCACAGTTTGTGAAGGTTTGCGCCACGTCGCTTGAGGGTGCGCCGGGCCGGTCTGGCCGGTCGGCCGCTGCCGAGAACGGGGTTGAGGTCGCCATTCGACGGATCGCGACCTCAACCCCGTTCTCGGCGCGGCGAACCGGGGGTGAGTGCTCCGGGCGCCGGGGCCGGCGTGTCGGATTCCGATGGATTCGTGGCGAGAGTATGTTCCTCGGCATGGCATCCAAACCGCTCCAGGAACCCGCGTTCCTCGTCCTGTCGGCGCTCGCGACCGGCCCGCTGCACGGCTACGGCATCGCCAAGGACGTCGAGGCCAGCTCGGAGGGCCGCATCACCCTGCGCGTCGGGACCCTCTACGGCGCGATCGACCGGCTCGTCGCCGCAGGGCTCGTCGAGGTCGACCACGAGGAGGTCGTCGACTCCCGCCTGCGCCGGTACTACCGGCTCACGACCGAGGGCGGGGTGCGGCTCGAGGCCGAGGCGCACCGGGCCGAGGCCCAGGCCCGCCGCGCCCTGGAACGCCTGGGCGCCCGACGCAGCCCACGAACCGCCGCGCCCGGACGCACGACGGGGGCAGCGCCGTCGGGCCTGGGTGCAGGACCGGTGCCCGCATGACGGCCGCCGGCGCCGAGCACGGCCAGACCGACCAGGCCCTGCCCGTCGCGCCCGTGCTCGTCCGTGACTACCGCCGCCTGGTGCGTCTCTTCCCGTTCGCCTATCGCCGCGACCACGGCACCGAGGTGCTCGGGCACCTGCTCGACGGCGCCGCGCCGGGCCAGTCCCGCCCGACACCGGCCGAGCGCACCGACCTGCTGCGCGCCGCCGCGAGGGAGTGGCTGCTCGCGCCGCTCGGATCGACCGCCCGGCAGCGCCGCGCCGCGACCGGCCTGCTGACCGTGCTGCTCCCGGCGGTCCTCGGGATCCATGCGGCGAGGGCGCTCGCCCACGCCGCCTGGACCCTGGGTGGTGACGGCGCACCGCTCCTCCTGCAGGTCACGCCCCTGGCGCCGACCTGGGCGGTCTGGTGCGTCGGGGTCGTCGCGGTGCTCGCGGGCCTCGCCCGCACGGGCCGCGCACTGGTCGCGGCCGCGGCTGTCGCGGGGCTCGTGACGCTCGTGGTGCTCGTGGGGTCGGGGCGCGAGCACACCGCCTACCTCGAGGCCGGGTGGGTCCTCGGGCTGGTCGCGCACGCGGTGGTCGTCGCGGAGCACGACCGTCGCCTGGCACCGGGGCGCCGGTGGGGCCGAGCGGCCGGGACGGCGGGGGCCGTGGTCGGCGCCCTCGGCGCGTACGTCATGGTGATCGCGCCCGACAACGCCTGGAACGGCGCCCCGTGGTGGGTGGCTCCGTACGGGAGCGCGTGGACCCTCGGGGGGTTCGTCGCACCGGTCGTCGCCGTCCTGGCCGGCGCGGCGCTCTGGTCGCGGACCCGGCAAGCCGTTCCCGTCCTGCTGGGGGGAGTCGTGGGTGTCGGGCTCGGGCGCTCAGGGCTGTTCTGGTCGGGGAACGTGAACGCCGAGGCCGTGGACGCGGGCAACGTCCTCGCCCTGGTCGGCTGCGCGCTGCTCGCGGTCGTCGCCGCGCGCTGGGTCGTGAACCGGCTCGACGAGCTCGCCGAGGTGCGCGCCGCGCACCGCGCGCTGCTCGGCACGCCGACCTGACCGGTCGCCCGCGGACGAGAACGGGGTTGAGGTCGTCATCCGTCGGATGACGACCTCAACCCCGTTCTCGGCACCTGGGTACCCCGGTCAGTCCAGGTACTCGCCCACGAGCTGCTCCGCGATGCCCGTGTACGTGCCCGGGGTGAGGTCCGTGAGGCGGCGCGTGACGTCGTCGGGCAGGCCGAGGCCCTGGACGAACTCCCGCATCTCCTCGCCCGTCAGGCGGTGCCCGCGCGTGAGGTCCTTGAGGCGCTCGTACGGGTTCTCCATGCCGGGGACGCCCGCGACCGACGCCGCGCGCATGGCCGACTGGATGGGCTCACCGAGCACCTCCCAGTTGGCGTCGAGGTCTGCGGCGAGCAGGTCCGCGTTGACCGCGAGGGCGCGCAGGCCGCGCGAGACGTTGTCCACCGCGAGCAGCGAGTGGCCGAACGCCGGGCCGATGTTGCGCTGCGTCGTCGAGTCCGTGAGGTCGCGCTGGAGGCGCGACGTCACGAGCGTCGAGGCGAGCGTGTCGAGCAGCGCGCAGGAGATCTCGAGGTTCGCCTCGGCGTTCTCGAAGCGGATCGGGTTGACCTTGTGCGGCATGGTCGACGACCCCGTCGCGCCCGGCACCGGGATCTGCTTGAAGAAGCCGAGCGAGATGTACGTCCACACGTCGGTGCTGAGGTTGTGGAGGATGCGGTTGAAGCGGGCCATGTCGCTGTAGAGCTCGGCCTGCCAGTCGTGCGACTCGATCTGCGTCGTCAGCGGGTTCCACGTGAGGCCGAGGCCCTCCACGAAGGACTTCGAGACGGCCGGCCAGTCGACGCCCGGGACCGCGACCGTGTGCGCACCGTAGGTGCCCGTCGCGCCGTTGAGCTTGCCGAGGTACTCGGCGCCCTCGATGCGGCGCAGCTGGCGGCGCAGGCGGTGCGCGAGCACCGCGAGCTCCTTGCCCAGGGTGGACGGCGTCGCCGGCTGGCCGTGCGTGCGGCTCAGCAGCGGGACGGCCGCGTGCTCGCGCGCCATGTCCGCGAGCTGGTCCGTGAGGGCCGTCGCGGCGGGCAGCCACACGTCGCGCACCGCGCCCTGCACCATGAGCGCGTACGACAGGTTGTTGATGTCCTCGCTCGTGCACGCGAAGTGCACCAGCTCGCCC
Source organism: Oerskovia sp. 140933 (assembly GCF_059651515.1). NCBI lineage: Bacteria > Bacillati > Actinomycetota > Actinomycetes > Micrococcales > Cellulomonadaceae > Oerskovia > Oerskovia sp. 140933. The sequence goes on along the minus strand of NZ_JAMXIO010000006.1, from coordinate 15,167 downwards.
GCCGACGGCAGGACCGTGCCCTCGCCCAGGGCGCCCGGGGCGGCCTCGAGGCGACGCTTGATGTAGTACTCGATCGCCTTGACGTCGTGCACCGTGACGCGCTCGATCTCCCCCAGCTCGGCGATGCCCGCGGCGTCGAAGTCCGTGACGATCGCGCGCAGGTACGCCTTCTCGGCGTCGCTCAGCGTGGGCGCGCCCGGGACCACGGGGCCCTCGGTGAGACGGATGAGCCACTCGACCTCGACGTGGAGGCGCTCGCGGTTGAGCGCGGCCTCGCTCAGGTGGTCGACCAGGGGCGCGACCGCGCCGCGGTAGCGCCCGTCGAGCGGGCCCAGGGCGATGGGCGGGGTGATGTCGGCGAGCGTGGCGCGCTGGGTGGTGGTCACAGGCGCGGCGGAGTCGGCGGAGTCCGTAGGCATGGCGCCATTCTCCCACGCGTGCCCGACGGCGGAGCGGGCGTCTCGCGGTCGTCTCCCCGCCCTGCCACGGGCCGTGGCGGACCTGGCCGTGCACAGGCCCAGCACGTGATCCTCCCGCCCACAGGAAGGTGCGCGGGCTGCCAGGACGGGGTCGGCACGCCCTACGGTCTGCGGCATGTCGACCCTCGCCTCGCCCCCCTCCTGGGCCTCCACGCTCGACGCCGCCGATCCCCGCCCCGAGCTGCAGCGCGCGGCGGACCAGGCGGCCCAGGCCGTCGCGCTGGTGCGCAGGAGCGCCGACGTCGCGTGGAAGGGCAAGGCGTCGGACGGGTACCGCGACCTCGTCGCCGATGCGGTGGACGCGCTGCGCCGGGCGGACATCGAGGCCGACCGGGCCGTCGGGGCGGCCGTCCGGTACCTCCGGGCCGTCGACGCCGCGAACGCCGAGGCGAGCCTGCGATGAGCCGCCCGCCGGACCCGACCGCGGGGATCGTCGTCTCCGGGGGAGTGACGAGCGTCGAGACGGCCGACCTGGTGGCGGCCGCCGCGGTCGTGACCGAGGCCGTGCTGCGGGTCGAGGCCGCCCTCGCTCACGGCCGACGCGCGCACGGGCTGGTCAGCGGGATCCTCGACCCGCCGCCGTCCTCGGTGGCCTGGGCGGGTGGGAGGGCCGCGTGCCACCCGTCGCTCGACCCGGGGCTCCCCGCGTCGTGGACCCCCGTCCCGCCGGAGGTCGCCGCGGCCCGCTCCGCGCTGCTCGAGGAGATCGCCGCCTGCACCGACGCGCTGCTGATCGCCGGACGCCGGCTCGACGGGCTGGTCGACAGGCTCCGCAAGGCCGCAGGGATCTACGAGGAGAGCGAGTCCGGCGTCGAGGGCTTCCTGTCGTGGGCCGCGCGCGTACCGGGCACCGGGGTCGTGCTGGCCGTGGGCGCGGGGCTGGTGGACGTCGCGGTGTGGGCGGCGGCAGGGCAGGGCGTCCGCTGGGAGCGGTTCGTCCGGGGCTCTGCGGCCTACCACGACGAGGCCGTCCGTGACCTGAGCACCTTCCTCGCGCGCGTGAACCCGGTGCCCGACCTCGAGGACCGCTCGGCCGTGGGAGAGGCCGCCGGGATGCTGCGGGGCATGACCGAGTCCTACCGGCGGAGGTTCGCCCCGGCCGTCGTCACGACCGAGCTGACCGGCGACGCCCTGCCCGCCGGCTTCAGCAAGCCCGTCGCGCACAGCGCCGAGGACCTCCTGTCCGGGATCGACGTGGTCTACGGCAAGGGCAACGGCCTCCCGGACTCGGTCGTGTCGGTCGAGAAGTACGTCGACGAGGACGAGAAGGCCACCTGGGTCGTGACCGTGCCGGGCACCCAGCTCGGCAGCGCGACGACGCCGTTCAGCATGACCTCCAACTTCGACCTGGTGCAGGGGGACGACGCCGACAGCACCGCGCACGTCCTCGCCGCGATGCGTCAGGCCGAGATCCCCGAGGGGGAGGAGGTCGTGCTCGTCGGCCACTCGCAGGGCGGCATGGTCGCGATGGCCGTCGCGGCCGCGGCGACCGGGGCGGGAGCGGGCCGCGCGGGTGGAGGCCCCCGCTACGACGTCCGACACGTCCTGACGGCCGGCGCGCCCGTCGGCGGGGCGACGCTGCCCACGACGGTGCGCGGGACGCACGTCGAGATCGAGCAGGAGGTGATCTCCCAGCTCGACGGCACCGACAACCCGGTCGGCCCCGACCGCGTCACGGTCCGGGCGGACCTCGACGCCGCCGGGGCGCCCGAGACCAGGGCCGTGGTCCCGCACGGCGTGCCGTTCCACGTCGACGTCCTGGGCCGCGCCCGCGAGGTCGGCCAGCCAGGACTCGCGGACAACCTCGACGCGATCGAGCGAGCGGTCTCCGGGAGGCGCGTCGAGGAGCGCTACTTCCGCGGGGCGCTCGCCCCGCTCGCCGTCGCACCGCCGTGACGTCGCCGGCTGCCGCCGCAGGCGTCGGCCCGCAGGGAGGCGCGGGGCGGGGCGGGGCGGAGGCGGGACGGTCCGTGAGGGTCCTCCGAAGGGAGGACCCTGCGCGCCGCGGGATCTCGTCCCTGTGGACGTCCCGGGCAGGGGGCTGCCCTCCTACGTTGAGGAGGTCACCGACGGAGGAGCACGCACATGATCCAGGCAGCAGGCCTGACGAAGAGGTACGGGGAGAAGACGGCGGTCGACGACGTCTCGTTCACGGTCCGGCCCGGGGTGGTCACCGGGTTCCTGGGGCCCAACGGTGCGGGGAAGTCGACGACCATGCGGATGATCGTCGGTCTGGACCGGCCGACGGCCGGGACGGTCACGGTCAACGGCGCACCCTACGCACGGCACCGCGCCCCGTTGGGGGAGGTGGGCAGCCTGCTCGACGCGCGGGCGGTGCACCCGGGAAGGTCGGCCAGGGACCACCTGCTCGCCCAGGCGAGGACGCACGGGCTCGGGCGCCGCCGCGTCGAGGAGGTGATCGAGTCCACGGGGCTCGGGCCCGTGGCACGCAGGCGTGCGGGGACGTTCTCGCTCGGCATGGGGCAGCGCCTCGGGATCGCGTCGGCGCTGCTCGGTGATCCTCGGACGCTGATCCTCGACGAGCCCGTCAACGGGCTGGACCCCGAGGGCGTGCTGTGGGTGCGCACGCTGCTGCGCGGTCTGGCGGCCGAGGGGCGGACCGTGCTGCTGTCCTCGCACCTCATGAGCGAGATGGCGCTCACGGCGGACCACCTCGTCGTCCTCGGCCGTGGCCGTGTGATCGCCGACGCCCCCCTGGCGGAGATCGTGGCCCGGGCCCAGACGGCCACGGTCAGGGTCAGGACGCCCATGACCGCGGAGCTCGAACGGGAGCTGCGTCGTCGCCCGGGCGTGGGTGTCACGTCCGTGGAGCGTGACGTGCTCGACGTGACGGGGTGCACGGCCCCGGAGGTGGTCGCCGCCGCGGCGACCGTCGGGGTCGCCGTCCACGAGCTCGCCCCCGTGCGGACCTCGCTCGAGGACGCCTACCTGCGCTTGACCGCCGACGCGGTCGAGTACCGCTCGACCCCCGTCCCCGGCGCTCCCGCGCCGGGCCGCGCCAGCCTCGGAGGCTCTCGATGACCACGCCCGCCACCAGCGCGTCCGCCACCAGCGCGCCCGCCGGACCGACGACCCTCGGCCCGGCTGGGTCCGCCCCGGCCACGCCCGCCCCCGGGGGGCCCGCCGCAGGGCCCGTCGGCACACCGTCCCGGCTCGTGCCCGTCCGCCCGGCGACCTTCGGCCGGCTCGTCGCGGCCGAGTGGACCAAGCTCCGTTCGCTCCGGTCGAGCTGGTGGGTCCTCGGCGTCGGCCTGCTGTTCCTGCCCGCGCTCGCCGCGTCGCGGATGACGAGCATCGCCCAGGTCCCGGAGGCGGTCGGGAGCCCGGGCCTGGTCGGGGCCGTGTACGTGACGTCCGGGGTGGTGCTGTCCCAGCTCGCGTTCTGCACGCTGGGCGTGCTCGCCGTCACGGGGGAGTACGGGACGGGGCAGATCCGGTCGACGCTCGCGGCCGCGCCGGCCCGCGTGCCGGCCCTGGGGGCCAAGCTCGTGGTCACGGTAGGCGCCGTGGCGGTGGCCTCGCTCGCCGGGGTCGCGCTCGCGTGGGCGGCCGGCGCCGCGTGGTTCGACGCGACCGGCATGTCGGTGGACCTCGCACGGGCGGAGGACGCCCGGATCGTCCTGGGCGTCCCGCTCTACCTGGCGGCCGTGACGGCGCTCGCGTTCGGCATCGGCACGATCGTGCGGAGCTCGGCCGGGGGCGTCACGATCGTGCTCGGCCTCCTGCTCGTCGTGGAGAACGGGCTCGCCGCGATCCCGTGGGGACCGGTCCAGACGTTCGTCACGTACCTGCCGTCGAGCGCGGGCAGCCGGTTGCTCCAGTCGGAGGCCGTCGGTTCGGTGATCACCACGTCGAGCAGCACGGCGCTGTCCCCCTGGGGCGGCTACGGTGTACTGCTCGTGTGGGTCGTCGTGGTGCTCGCCGTCGCCGGGGTGCTCCTGCGTCGTCGGGACGCCTGAGCGTGGTACCCGCCCCCAGCGCGGCACCGCCCCCGGGCGGGTGGCTCGTGGTGAGGAGAGAGCATGAGCAACGAGACGTCTGCACCGCCCCCGGTCTTCACCGAGCTGTCCGCGCGCCGGCTGGGGCCGGTCCGCCGGTACCTGGTGCGGCACCCGGTCGTCGTGGACGTGCTGCTCGTCGTGTGCTTCGCCGCCTGGGCGTCGCTCATGGGCCTGGGCGCGGACTCGATGTACGTCCTGCACGCCTACCTGGGCGGGGAGCAGGTCCTGCAGATGCAGCTCACGTCGCTGGCGCTCACGGTGTGCGGGGCGGTGGCGCTGTGCTGGCGGCGTCGCCGTCCGGTTCTCGTGGCCGTGGTCATGAGCGTCCTGGGCGTGGCGGCGCTCGCGGCCACGGGGGCGACGTCGGGCTTCGAGGTGGGGGTCGCGATCGCCCTGTACGCGGTCGCGCGGTCGAGGCGGCCGGTCGTGACGTGGGCCGTGTGCGCCGCGTCGGTGGCCGCCCTGCTGGTCGGTGCCCGCCTGCTGCCCCTGGCGACGACGGTGGGCGCCATCAGCATGGGGCTCGACCCGGGGGACGCCGCCGAGGCCGCGGCCGGGCGGGTGGGGGCCTTCCTCCAGAGCGCGGTCTGGTACCAGACCGCGGTCCCCGTCCTGGTGCTCGCGCTCCTCGCGGTCGCGCTGGGGACGAGCGTGCGCAACCGTCGGCTGCACGTCGCGGCGTTCGTGGACGCCGCCAACGCGCTCGCGCGGGACCTGGAGCAGCGCGAGCGGTTGGCGCAGGCGGCGGAGCGGGCGCGCATCGCGCGCGAGATGCACGACGTCGTCGCGCACAGCATCTCGGTCATGGTCGCGCTCGGCGGGGGTGCGGCCGCCGCGATCGACTGGGCGCCCGACCGGTCACGCACCGCGCTCGACGAGCTCGTCGCGACGGGACGCTCGGCGCTCGGCGACATGCGGCGCGTCCTGGACGTCCTGCACGACGACGACGGCGACGGTGCCGACGGGCCGGTGGCCGCTGCGGGGGCGCCGACGAGCGACGTGGGGACGCCGGCGAGCACCGTCGGGGGCGCGCCGCTCGAACCTCAGCCGGGCACCCCCGACCTGACCGCGCTCGTCGAGCGCTTCCGCACGGCCGACCTGCCGGTCACGGCGTCGGGCCTGACCGACGCAGGCCTCGACGGCCTCGACGCGAGCATGCAGCTCGCCGTCTACCGGATGGTCCAGGAGGCCTTGACCAACGTGCTGCGGCACGCGCCGGGCACGCCTGCGGTCGAGGTGGGGGTCACCCGGGGCCGGGAGCACGTCGAGGTCGTCGTGACCGACGGCGGCCCCACGGTCCCCGTCGAGCCGGCCCACGGGGCGCAGCGCGGGCTCGTCGGGATGCGTGAGCGCGCCGCGGTGTTCGGCGGGACGGTCGAGGCGGGGCGGAACGGGGCAGGATGGCAGGTCCGTGCGGTCCTGCCGCTGAACGAGGGAGTCGCATGACGAAGGTCCTGCTGGTCGACGACCAGGCGCTGGTCCGCATGGGCTTCCGGCTCCTGCTGGAGAGCGCGGAGGGTGTCGAGGTCGTCGGCGAGGCGGCCGACGGGGGGAGCGCGGTCGACCAGGTCCGGGCGTTGCGGCCGGACGTCGTCGTCATGGACGTGCGCATGCCCGGCGTCAACGGCATCGACGCGACCCGGGACATCGTCGCGGAGCATCCCGGCGTCCGGGTCCTCGTCCTGACGACGTTCGACCTGGACGAGTACGCGTTCGCGGCGTTGCGGGCCGGGGCGAGCGGCTTCCTGCTCAAGGACGCGGGTCCCGCCGAGCTCGTGACGGCGGTCCGGACGGTGGCCTCGGGGGACGCCGTGGTCTCGGCGCGGGTGACGCGGCGCATGCTCGAGCTGTTCGCCGACCGGTTCCCGGAGTCCGGCGCGGCCCCGGCCGCCGGCGCGACGCATCCCCGGCTGGCGGGTCTCACGCCGCGCGAGACGGACGTGCTGCACTGCATCGCGGAGGGCCTGTCGAACGCGGAGATCGCCGACCGGCTCTTCCTGTCGGAGACGACCGTCAAGACCCACGTGGGGCGCATCCTCGCCAAGCTCGGGGTCCGCGACCGGTTGCAGGCCGTGGTGCTCGCCTACGAGTCGGGGCTCGTGCGCGCGCGGACCGACTGACCGGCGGGCCCGCACGGTCAGGCCCCCACGGTCAGGCCCGCACGGTCAGGCCCCACGGTCAGGCCCGCACGGTCAGACCCGTGACTTGGGCGCGACGACCGCGGAGATCGCGAAGTTCAGCACGCCGATGATGAGCGCGGCGAGCAGCGCCCACCAGAACCCGCCCTCGATGCGGATGCCCCAGTCGGTCTGCTCGGTGATCCACGCCGTGAGCATCAGCATCAGGGCGTTCACCACGAGCGTGAACAGGCCGAGCGTGAGGATGTAGAGCGGGATCGAGATGATCTGCACGATCGGCTTGATGATCGCGTTGACGAGCGAGTAGATGAGGGCCACGGCCAGGACGATGACGATCTGGCCGCCGACGGTGTCGGAGCCGACGATCGCGAAGTGGTCGTCGATGAACAGGCTCGTGAGCCAGATCGCGATGCCGGTGACGATGACGCGGATGACGAAGCTCATGCATGTCATCCTGCCATCCCTGTCCACGGGACCGCGGGGCCACGCCGTCGAGGGGTGGGTCGTGCCCGGCGCGCGCCGCGCTCCCCGGGCCGGTGCGTGGGCCCGGGAGGTGGGCGGCGCCGTCGGGCGGCGGGGGACAGTGGCATCCTGGGGGCGTGACCGAGCTGCCCCCCCAGACCTCCCGTGTCCCCCTGCGTCCCGCCGTCGCCGCGCTGCCGGCCTACGTGCCGGGGGCGCGGCTCGCGCCGGGGTCGAGCGCGTTCAAGCTGTCGTCCAACGAGAACCCGTACCCGCCGCCCGCCGCGGTGGTCGCGGCGGTCGTCGACGCGGCGGCCGACACCAACCGCTACCCCGACATGTACGCGACCGACCTGACGGAGGCGCTCGCCACGGACCTGGGGGTCGACGCGTCGCAGGTCGTCGTGGGCAACGGCTCGGTGGCCGTGCTCGCGCACATCCTGTCGGCCGTGGTCGACGCGGGCGACGAGGTCGTCTACCCGTGGCGCTCGTTCGAGGCGTACCCGATCGCGGTCGCGGTCGCGGGCGGCACCTCGGTGCGCGTGCCCGTGACGCAGGACGGTCGCCTCGACCTGCCCGCGATGGCCGCGGCGATCAGCGACCGGACCCGCGTGGTCCTGGTCTGCACGCCCAACAACCCGACGGGCCCGGTGGTGCACGCGGGCGAGCTCGCGACGTTCCTCGCGTCCGTGCCGGGCGACGTCCTGGTGGTCCTCGACGAGGCCTACCTCGAGTTCGTGCGCGACCCGCAGGCGCCCGACGGCCTCGCTGTCCTCGCGGCGCACCCCAACGTGGTGCTGCTGCGCACGCTCTCCAAGGCCTACGGCCTGGCGGGGCTGCGCGTGGGCTACGCGGTCGCCGAGCCCGCGCTCGCGGCGGGCGTCCGCGCGGTGTCGACGCCGTTCGGCGTCTCGCACGTCGCGCAGCGCGCGGCCCTGGCGGCGCTGTCGGTCAAGGACGAGCTGCTCGAGCGCGTCGAGCACCTGGTCTCGCGGCGCGAGCGCCTGGTCGAGGGGCTGCGCGACCAGGGGTGGGACCTGCCGGAGACGCAGGCGAACTTCGTGTGGTTCCCGCTGGGCGGCCCGACGGCGGAGCTCGCCGCGGGCGCGTCGGCCGCCGGGCTGCTGGTGCGTCCTTTCGCGGGCGAGGGCATCCGGGTGAGCGTGGGCGAGGAGGAGGCGACCGAGGCGTTCCTGAAGGTCGCGGCGGGCTGGCGCTGACGGGTACCGGTCGCCACCTGTTGCCGAGGTGTCCGCCCGGGAGAAGACTCCCGGTATGGACACTCCCACGGTCGACGAGATCCCGGACGAGTACGCCTGGTTGTTCGGCACGGCGGGCCTGATCCTGTGGGCCGCGGTCGCCGTCATCTTCCTGATCGCGTACATCCAGATCATCCGCAAGGCCGGGTACTCGGGGTGGTGGGTCCTGGTGGGGATCGTGCCGCTGCTGAACATCGTGATGTTCCTGGTGTTCGCGTTCTCGACGTGGCCCGTGACGCGGGAGCGGGACGCGCTGCGTGCACGCGGGGGCTACCCCGGGGTGTACCCGCCGGGGTGAGCGCGAGGCCGGGAGCGGGCGGGCGCGCGTCCTCGTCCGGGCGCGGGATTCTGACGGGTTGCGCCAACCGATCCGTCCGTGACGCCCTGGTTCGGGGGGAGACGCGGACGCTCGCTTGGAGGGAACCTCCAAAGACGTGCGGGGAAGGTTTGTCCTCCAATGGCGGAGGAGCCGAGGGCCTCGTAGCCTACGCTTGCGTAAGCTACGGTGTCGTAGGTTCGGTTGGAGACGACCGAGGACCGCCCCCGAGCGACCCGGGCTCACGCCTCGGGCCGCACCGAAGGAGAACGCGTGAACCAGCAGCACACCGCCCCCGCGGCCGACCTCGCAGCCGAGCCTGCCGGCGACCCGCTCGTGGGCTCGCCGGACACCGGGGCGGACCTTCCCGTCGACGCGGACCTGCTCCAGCTCCTGACCCCCGCCGGGGTGCGGGTCGAGACCCCGGACAACGCGGCCTACCGCGAGCGGGTGGCTCACCTCGACGCCGACGCCCTGCGCGGCCTGTACCGCGACATGGTCCTGACCCGCCGCTTCGACGACGAGTCGACGTCGCTGCAGCGCCAGGGCGAGCTCGGGCTCTTCCCCCAGGCGCTCGGGCAGGAGGCCGCGCAGATCGGCTCGGGTCGCGCGCTGGCCCCGCAGGACTACGTCTTCCCGTCCTACCGCGAGCACGGGGTCGCCTGGACGCGCGGCGTCGACGTGGCCGACATCCTGCGCCAGTTCCGCGGCATCGACCACGGCGGCTGGGACCCGGAGGCGCACAACTTCCACCTGTACACGCTCGTGATCGGCTCGCACACGCTGCACGCGACGGGCTACGCGATGGGCATCCAGCGCGACGGCCTCGTCGGCACGGGGGACGCGACCAAGGACGCCGCGGTCGTGACCTACTTCGGCGACGGCGCCACGTCCCAGGGCGACGTGAGCGAGGCCCTCGTCTTCGCCGCGGTCAACGAGTCCCCGGTCGTCTTCTTCTGCCAGAACAACCAGTGGGCCATCTCGGAGCCCACGACCAAGCAGTCGCGCGTGCCCATCCACCAGCGCGCGCACGGGTTCGGCATCCCGAGCCTGCGCGTCGACGGCAACGACGTCCTCGCGTGCTACGCCGCGACGGCCGAGGCGCTCGAGCGGGCGCGGTCGGGCGGCGGTCCCACGTTCATCGAGGCGTACACGTACCGCATGGGCGCGCACACCACCTCGGACGACCCCACGCGCTACCGCACCTCCGAGCAGGAGGCGCTGTGGCGCCGTCGGGACCCCATCGACCGCCTGCGCCTCCTGCTGGAGGCCGAGGGCGCGTGGGACGTGCAGTGGGCCGCGGACCTCGAGGCCGAGGGCGACGCCCTGGGCGAGCGGCTGCGGACGTTCGTGCGCGGCCTGGGCCGCCCGTCGACCGAGTCGATGTTCGAGCACGTGTACGCGACCGAGCACGCGGTCGTCACGGCCGAGCGCCGGTGGTTCGAGGAGTACGAGGCGTCCTTCGCGGACGACGGCGCGTCGCGGACGCACGACCAGCACGGAGGAGCACGATGAGCGCGCCGACCACCACCACCGCGACCCGGCTCACGCTGGGCAAGGCCGTCAACGAGGGCCTGCGCGCCTCGCTCGCGGCCGACCCCAAGGTCCTGCTCATGGGGGAGGACATCGGGAAGCTCGGCGGCGTCTTCCGCGTGACCGACGGTCTGCAGGCCAGCTTCGGCGAGGACCGCGTGGTCGACACCCCGCTCGCCGAGTCCGGCATCGTCGGGACCGCGATCGGCCTGGCGCTGCGCGGCTACCGACCCGTGTGCGAGATCCAGTTCGACGGGTTCATCTTCCCGGCCTACGACCAGATCACGACGCAGCTCGCCAAGATGCACTACCGCTCGCGCGGACGCCTGAACCTGCCCGTGGTCATCCGCGTGCCGTTCGGTGGCGGGATCGGCGCCGTCGAGCACCACAGCGAGAGCCCCGAGGCGCTGTTCGCCCACACCCCGGGCCTGCGCGTCGTGTCCCCCTCGACGCCCCAGGACGCCTACACGATGATCCGCGAGGCCATCGCGTCCCCGGACCCCGTGCTGTTCTTCGAGCCCAAGGGTCACTACTGGGACAAGGGCGACGTCGTGCTCGACGCCCCCGTGGCGGACGCGACGCTCAACTCCGCGGTCGTGCGGCGCGAGGGCACGGACCTGACGCTCGTCGCGTACGGCCCCACGGTCGCGACCGCGCTCAAGGTCGCCGCCGCGGCAGCGACCGAGGGCCGCTCGATCGAGGTCGTGGACCTGCGCACCATCTCCCCGCTCGACACCGCGACGGTCGTCGCCTCGGTGCGCAGGACCGGGCGGTGCGTGGTCGTGCACGAGGCCGCGACGTTCCTCGGCTCGGGAGCCGAGATCGCGGCCCGCGTGACCGAGGAGTGCTTCTACGAGCTCGAGTCGCCCGTGCTGCGCGTCGGCGGCTTCCACACGCCGTACCCCGTCGCGAAGCTCGAGCACGAGTACCTGCCGAGCCTCGACCGCGTCCTCGACGCCGTCGACCGCGCCCTGGCGTACTGAGGCCCCCAGCCCAGCGGGTCCTCGACCCACCGACCTTCCCGACCACAGTTCACACGAGGAGCAGGCAGTGCCCACCTTCGAGCAGTTCAAGCTCCCTGACGCCGGCGAGGGACTCACCGAGGCGGAGATCGTGCAGTGGCACGTCGCCGTGGGTGACGAGGTCACGGTCAACCAGACGATCGTGGAGATCGAGACGGCCAAGTCCCTCGTCGAGCTCCCGTCGCCCTACACGGGCGTCGTCACCGAGCTGCTCGCGGACGAGGGCGTCACGGTCGAGGTCGGCGTGCCGATCATCGTGATCGACACCGACCCGACGGGCGCGCCGTCCGCGTCGGCTCCCGCCGCGGCTGCGGCGCAGTCCCCGGAGGCCGAGCCGTCGGAGGGGAGCGGTGCGGTCCTCGTCGGCTACGGGGTCGCCGAGCAGGCGAGCGCGCGACGCCCGCGCCGCGGCGCGACGGCCGCAGCACCCGCAGGCCCGACGGCGCAGCGCACCGCCCCCGCCGCACCGTCCGTGCAGCCCGCCCCGGCACCCGACCCGAGCCGGGGGACCGCGCCCGCCTCTGCACCCGCCGCACCCGCGCAGCAGGCCCGGCCGGCGCCGTCGGGCCCGATCCGCGCCCTGGTCTCCGCCGCGACGACCGGCCGGACAGTCCTCGCCAAGCCCCCCGTGCGCAAGCTCGCGCGCGACCTGGGCGTCGAGCTCGCGTCGGTGCCCGCGACGGGGCCTGGCGGGATCATCACGCGCGAGGACGTGCTGTCGTACAACGCGCGCTCCGAGCCCCGCACGCTCGCGACGTACGCGGGCGACGACTCGCCCTGGCTCAACGACGCGGGCGCGGGGTCCACCGTGACCCCGGACGGGCGCCAGACGCGCGTGCCCGTGAAGTCCGTGCGCAAGCGCACGGCCGAGGCCATGGTGCAGAGCGCGTTCACGGCGCCGCACGTGACCGAGTTCCACACGGTCGACGTCACCAAGACCATGAAGCTCGTCGCGCGCCTGCGCGAGGACCGCGAGTTCAAGGACGTGCGCGTCACGCCCCTGCTCATCACGGCCCGCGCGCTCCTGCTCGCCGTGCGCCGCCACCCGGAGATCAACGCGAGCTGGGACGAGGCCGCCCAGGAGATCGTCTACAAGCACTACGTGAACCTGGGGATCGCGGCCGCGACGCCCCGCGGGCTCGTGGTGCCCAACATCAAGGACGCGCACCGCCTCGACCTCAAGGGCCTCGCGCAGGGGCTCTCGGACCTCACGGCCACGGCTCGCGCCGGGAAGACGTCGCCCGCCGACATGTCCGACGGGACCATCACCATCACCAACGTGGGCGTGTTCGGGATCGACACCGGGACACCCATCCTCAACCCGGGCGAGGCCGCGATCCTCGCGTTCGGCGCGGTCCGCGAGCAGCCGTGGGTCCACAAGGGCAAGATCAAGAAGCGCTGGGTCACGCAGCTCGCCCTGAGCTTCGACCACCGCCTCGTCGACGGCGCCCTGGGCGCGTACGTCCTCGCGGACGTCGCGAAGATCCTCGAGGACCCGGCGCAGGCGCTCGTCTGGGGCTGAGCGCCTCGTCGGACACCGGCACGAGGAGGGGGAGGGCACGCGACGTGCCCTCCCCCTCTCGTCGTCCCGGGACCGTCGCGGCGTCGGTCGTCGGAATCACGGCTGCGCTGACGCTCGGCGCGGCGACGGTCGGCCCGTTCGTCCCGCCCGCCGCGGCGGTGCAGCTGCCGACGTGCCCCGACGGCGACACCGACGGGACCGTGGGGCCGCCCCTGTTCACCGACAACGCCGTCGCGACGTACGTCGGCGGTGACTTCACGGCGAACGAGAACGCTGCCGAGAGCGAGGGCCTCATGGTCGTCCACGGCGACGCGAGCTTCCTGCGGAACGGGATCTTCAACGTCGGCGTCGTGGGCGCGGGGTCCGGGGTGGTACCCACGCCCGGGTCGACCATGCTGGCCGTGGGCGGCACCCTGACGATCGGTCCGTCGTCGGCCGTCGACGTCGGTGCGGGCGCGACCGGGGGCGGAGCGGTGCACGTCGGGGGGCTCATCGACGACGACTCGCGGCTGCTGACCAACGGGGCGGGCGCCATCGAGAACATGGGGCCGAGCGCGCTGCTGCCCTACGACCCCACGGTCTTCCCGGACGAGATGGACGACGTGTCGGCCGAGATGGCCGCGTTCGCGGCGAACGGCACCACCGCCCGCACCGGGAACACCGTCGTCTTCACCGCAGGGCCCGACGTACCGGCCCACGCGGGCCTCCAGGTCTTCGAGGTCGACGCCACCACCCTCAACGGCGCGACCGCGCTCCAGTTCAACTCGATCCCCGACGGCGACTCGATCGTGGTCAACGTGACCGGGGGGCCCGTGTCCTTCTCACCGCAGGACTTCACCGCCGACGGGGTGCGGGTCGACGCGTTCGGCTTCCCAGGGTTCGGGGCGTTCGCGTCGAGCCTCCTGTGGAACTTCACCGGGGACACCACGGTGACGATCGGCCAGAACGGCCAGTTCATGGGTTCGGTCATGGGGCCGGACATCGACCTCACCGCGACCACGAGCATCAACGGCCGCATCCTCGTCGGTGGCGACCACGTCATGGGCGGCGCGGGCACCGAGCACCACAACTACCCGTGGAACTGGGCCTTCCCGTGCGACGACGAGGTACCCGAGATCCCCACCGAGGTCGGTCAGGTCACGGTGACCAAGACCGTCGCCCCCGGGTCCGGGCTGACGAACCTCGTGTTCACCGGGTCGGCACGCTGCACGCTCCCGGGCGGGGCGGTCTTCGTGACGCGCTGGGCCGTCAAGGCCGACGAGGTCACGGTCTTCGGCAACATCCCCGTCGGCGAGACGTGCACGATCGTCGAGAACCTCGACGGGGTCTACGAGGACGTGGGGGGTGTCCTCGTCCCCGTCGACGTCGGGGACCGGCAGTGGGGCGAGCCGGTGTTCACGATCGACGGCGAGGCGACGAACGTCTTCGAGATCACGGAGGCGGGCCAGGACATCACGATCGGCCTGGCGAACGCGCTGCTCGGCACGGTCGACGTGACGAAGGTCGTGTCCGGTCCCGAGGGCGGGTACGTGGGGGACCGTGCGTTCGACGTCGACTGGCAGTGCTCCGCCGGGGCGTACGTCGACGGCGTCGCGGTCGACCCCGCGGTCACGTCCGGCACGGTGAGCGTCGCCGCGGGCGCGACGGCCCGACCGGACGTCGACGGCGGCGAGGCGTGGTTCCCGGTGGGCGCCACGTGCACCTTCTCCGAGGCGACGCCCACCACGGGGCCCGGCGACTTCGCCGACGGTTCCTACGAGTGGAGCGGGTCGGACGTGGTCCCGGCCGACGTCGTGATCGGGACGGGGGAGCCCGGGATCGTCCAGGTCACCGTGACGAACACCTTCCGCAGCACGCTCGGCGGGTTCCGGATCGCGAAGGCGCTCGCGGGGGAGGGGGCCGCCCAGGTCCCCACCGACGCCACGTTCACCGTGCGCTACTCCTACGAGCTGGGCGGCACGACCGTCAGCCAGGACGTCCAGGTCCCCGCCGACGGGACCGCCGTGGACGGGCCGCAGGACCTGCCCGAGGGGACCGTCGTCACGTTCGAGGAGATCGCGCTCCCGGGGCTCGCCGGCATCACCTGGGGGACTCCGACCATCACGGTCGACGGCCAGACGACGAACCGGCTCGTCGTCGGCGGCGGGTCCGTCGCGCAGGTCGTCGTGACGAACACGGCCGACGTCACCCCGACGCCGACCCCGACCGACCCGGCGACGCCGTCCGTCCCCACGACCCCGCCCGTCCCCACGACGCCGGGGGACGAGCTCGCGATGTCCGGGGCCGACGTCGCGACCATCGCCGGGCTGTCCGCGCTGTTCGTCTCCCTGGGGCTCCTCGCGGTCGTGGCCAGGCGCCGCACGGCCTCGCGCACCCCGTAGCGGGACCGGCCGACGACGAGGGGTGGCGAGCCG